>CAISYL010000107.1 GCA_903889655.1 uncultured Alphaproteobacteria bacterium
CGCTGCTCGCCGCTTTTAAGCGTGTCGAGATCGACGACGTCGGCGAGCATCGACGCGCCGAGAATGGGCGAGGCGCTGCTCGTCAGTCCCTGAACCGTCGTAATGACCAGAAGCGCGGTGAAAACCCACTCCGGCGCCGCCGGCTTCAGCAGGTAGATCACCGCCGGCACGAGGCCGAAGGCGCAGAGGCTGATGATGCCCGCGAGCACGACGCCGCGATGCTTGCCGATGCGCCCGCCGAGTCGCACCCAGATCGGCGAACCGACCACGGCGGCAAGAAACAGCACGAAAATGAGCAGAGAGCTCTGGCTGCTCGCAAGACCCGCTACCTTCTCCAGAAAGAGGATCGCGACGCCGGCATTCACAGAGCCCGCGATGGCGCCGAGCATGACCGTGAAGAGAATGAGACGGAACGGCCCGTTGCGCAGCGCGATGCGCAATCCCTGCCGCAAGGCGACGGGCTCGGTGTGGTGATAGCTCGGCTCCGGCACGAATTTGAAGAGAACGGCCGCCGCGATCGGCAGCAGCACGGCGGTGATGATACCGAGCGCCGCCATCGAGGGCCGGCTCGCCGCGGTACCGTGATCGCCGCCCATCTGCGAGGCGACGATCGGCACGGTGATCGCAAGCAGAAGACCGACCAGCGAAAACATCTGTCGGCTGCCGGTGATCCGGTTGCGTTCGTGATAGTCGCCGGAAATCTCCGCGCCCCAGGCGCCATAGGGAATTTCGATCAGCGTGTAGCCGATATAGATCGCCGAGATCCAGATGAAGAGATAAAGGTCGGAAACCGCGAGCTTCGGCATGAACAGCATGATCGACGAGATCATCATCACGACGACGCCGGCGATCACCCAGGGCCGCCGCCGGCCCCAACGTGTTCGGGTGCGGTCGCTCCAGCGGCCGATAAAGGGATCGGTGACGACGTCGGTCATGCGCGCCAGCATCATCACGAGGCCGACGGCGCCGAGATCGAGCCCCAGCGTTCCGGAATAGAAGGGAGGAATATAGATCGCCAGCGGCAGCCCGATCACGGCCATCGGCATGACGAGAAAGCTGAACGCGAAAAGCTCCCTCTTGTTCAGCTTGACGTTTGCCGCAGTCTCCATCCTTCCCCGCCTCCCAACGGTAAAGGAAGATTACTATCCAGTCAGAACTGTCTGCAATGTAAATCGCGCCTTCAGCCTGCGTTCAGGTGCGCGCCCCTAATGTCATCCTTGCTGACGCCGGGAAAGGCTGACGCAACGTCTTTCTCCGAACTTTTCGGGTGCTGGGAAAGACGACTTGGCGGCGCCCAGACCGTACCCCATGGGCGCCGCCATACTTTTACGCCGCTGCGCTCGGCCTTGCGCTGACGCGGGCGTGCCATGCTTTGAGGCTGTCGCATTCTTCCGGAATGCCGAGGCCGATGAACCCTGCGAAGTCGAGCGTGCAGAGCGCCGCGATATCGGCGGCACTGTAGGTCTCCCCCGCGATGAAATCGCGGCCGCCGAGTTCCCTGTCGAGCCAGCGCATCGCGTTGAAACTCGTTTCCCGATTCGCCGCGCCGAAATCCGGAAACTGCTTGACGATCTTCGCCGTCCGCGGATCGGCGTGGCGCCAGACATTGCCGATGGGATTCATGAGAGCGAATTCGACACGGCGGAGCCACATGTCGATATTGGCGATTTCGATGGGCGTCCGTCCGAAAAGCGGCGGCGCCGGATGCAGCGCTTCGAAATAGCGACAGATCGACATGCTCTCGGAAATCGTCGTGCCGTCGTCGAGCTCGAGAACGGGCACCTGTCCCAGCGAATTCTTCTCCCTGAATTCCGGCGTCTTGTGCTCGCCTGTCATCAGCGAAACGGACTCGAGCGGCAGGTCAAGCCCCTTCTCTGCCATGAAGATGCGCACCCGTCGCGGATTGGGGGCTGGGTTCGGCACATTGTAGAGCTTCATCATGTCCTCCGGCTTTTATTGTTTTTGCATCAGGGACCGACCTCAGGTGATGAGGCCGATCACGGCTCCCGTCATCGAGGTTGCCAGCGTACCCGAAACGATGGCGCGCGTGCCGAGCGTCACGATGTCGGAACGGCGCGATGGCGCGAGCGCGGTCAGGCCACCGATCAGAATGCCGACGCTGCCGAGATTGGCGAAACCGCACATCGCATAGACCATGATGAGCGCCGAACGCGGGGAAAGCGCGCCGGGCGGCAGATGCGCAAGATCGATATAGGCGATGAACTCGTTGAGGATCGTCTTCGTCCCCATGAGCTGCCCTGCGGTCTCCATCTCCGACGCCGGCACCCCCATCAGCCAGACGAGCGGCGAGAAAGCCCAGCCGAGCATCCGTTGCAGGGTCAGCGGCCCGCCCCAGACATCCGGAAACGCGGCCAGAATGATATTCACCAGCGCGACGAGCGCGACCATCACGACGAGCATCGCAAGAATGTTGAGCAGCAGATGCAGCCCGTCGACCGTGCCGCGCGTCACCGCGTCCATGCTGCTCTCGTAATCGACCAGCGGTTCGTCGCCCGCGACACCGGTGCCGACGAAGCCCTCCTCCTCCGGCACCATCAGCCGCGCCACCGTGATCCCCGCCGGCAGCGAAATCAGCGAGGCGACGAGGATCTGCCCGAGCGCGCCATGCACCACCGGCTCCAGCACGCTTGCATAGAGCACCAGCACCGTGCCCGACACGGTCGCAAGCCCCACCGTCATCATGATGAAGAGTTCCGCCCGTGTCAGCCGTTCCAGATAGGGCCGGATCAGCAACGGCGCCTCGACCATGCCGACGAACATCGACGATGCCGAGGCAAGCCCCACCGCGCCGCCGAGCCCCATGCTCCTTTGCAACAGAAATGCAAAGCCCCGCGTCACCCAGCCGAGCACGCGCCAATGCCACAGCAGCGCCGACAGGGCCGACATGACGAGCACCAGCGGCAAAGCCTGAAACCCAAGCACGAAGAGATTGGCCGGTGCCTTGACCTCGAAGGGCGCCGGCCCGCCGCCGACATAGCCGAAGACGAAACCGGTTCCCGCGCGCGTGGCCTCGGTCAGCGCGTCGACCGCGCCATTGAGCGCGAGCAGCCCGGCCCGCGTTGCCGGTATTTTGAGAAGCAGAAGCGCAATCGCGATCTGAAGCGCGATGCCGACGGCCACCTGACGGGTGGAGAAAGCCCGCCGGCGCTCGCTGATGGCCCAGGCCACGGCTACGATAACCGCCAGCCCGAAGGCGCTTTGCAGGGACAAAAGGGTCATGCAGGCTCCGATAACGTCGTCTGCTTTACCGGGATTGGAAAAGCCGGACCAATGTAATCGGTCCTCAAGGGGCGGGGATAAGTTGGCTGCCCGAGTTTGGACGACCGGCCCTCATTCGCGCAACAACGGCCTCCTTGACCCCCCGAGCCCCATCATGCACAAACTCACCCCCGAAACAGGCCCTGCCCAGGGGCGCCAATGGCCGCCTTCACGGCGCCGACAAACCTCCAATCGGTGCCGGAACGGCACCGGCAAACTTAACGGGAGATCAGACCCATGAGCATTCGTTTTGACGGCAAAGTCGCCATTGTGACCGGTGCCGGCGGTGGCCTCGGCCGCAGCCATGCGCTCGAACTCGCCCGCCGCGGCGCCAAGGTCGTCGTGAACGATCTCGGCGGCTCGCGCGACGGCACAGGCGCCCATTCGGAAGCGGCCAAGGCCGTCGTCGAGGAGATCAAGGCGCTCGGCGGCGAAGCGATCGCCAACGGCTCCAGCGTGACGGACGATGCCGGCGTCGCCAACATGGTCAAGCAGACCATGGACGCCTTCGGCCGCATCGACATCCTGATCAACAATGCCGGTATCCTGCGCGACAAGTCGTTCTCGAAGATGGAGATCGCCGACTTCCAGCTCGTCGTCGACGTCCACCTCATGGGCACCGTGAAGCCGACCAAGGCCGTCTGGCAGATCATGAAGGATCAGGGTTACGGCCGCATCATGGTCACGACCTCGTCGACCGGCCTCTATGGCAATTTCGGCCAGACGAATTACGGCGCGGCCAAGCTCGGCGTCTACGGCTTCGTCAACACGCTGAAGATCGAAGGCCAGAAGGACAATATCCGCGCCAACATCCTCGCGCCCGTCGCCTATACGCGCATGACCTCGGACCTGATGCCGCCGGAAGCCGAAAAGATGCTCGCGCCGGAAGCCGTGACGCCCGCCGTGATCTATCTCGTCTCGGAAGATGCGCCGACGGGCGTCTGCATCTGCGCGGGCGCCGGCGTTTTCGCCTCGGCCCGTATCGAGGAATCGGAAGGCGTGTTCCTCGGCGCCGGTGTCACCGCCGAAATGGTCGCCGATAATATCGGCAAGATCACCGACTTCTCGAACGCAACGCCCTTCTTCATGGGCGGCGAGCAGACCGGCAAGTTCTTCAAGCTGGCGACCGGCGGCAAGTAATCGCCGCCTCATCGGCAGGGATCGAAGGGAGAGCCGCGCGGCTCTCCCTTTTTCTTTTAGCTCACTGCATGCCACCCATGGAACCGCTGCCCATGGAACCACTCCCCATCGAGCCGCCGCCCATCGGCATCGACGTCGGCTGCTGGACTTTCATCGTCGCCTTGATGGAGCCGGCATGCTCGAAGACGAAGGTCACGGGGAACGTGTCGCCTTCCTTGAGCGGCGCCTTGAGCCCGATGAGCATCAGGTGATTGCCGCCCGGCGCGAAAACGAGCTTGCCGTTCGCTGGCACGGGCGCACTGTCCAGTTTGCGCATCTTCATCACCATGCCTTCCATCGACATCGAATGAAGCTCGGCGGTCTTCGAGACATCGGCCTCGACCTTGAGCAGCGTATCGGCCGCGCCCTTGTTCTCGACCGTGAAATAGCCGGCACCGTTGCCGCCGGCCACACCGGAAGGCCGCGCCCAGACATTGTCCACCGTCAGATCGCCTGCGCTTGCCGCGCCGGCCGAAAGCATCGAACCGCCAACGGCGAACAGAAGCGCGAAAGCCGTCGATCGCGAAAGCGTGACCAGACCGTTCATGGAAAACTCCCTCTTGTCGTTGCGTGAAGTTGCAGAAAGCATATCAGATTGCACATCCGGCGCGCCCGACGCGCTGACGCAGGCAAATTCAGGCCAGCGTCTTTTCGAGCCGCCAGACGATAACGGGCTTGCGCCCTTCCATGTGGCCGAGATCGTGATCGACTTCTCCGACGACCGCCCAGCCCTGCTTCTCATAAAAGGCCCGCGCCCGCGCGTTGCCCTTTCGGCAGTAGAGGCAGATGTCCCTGTGGCCGTCTGCATGCAAGGCGTCCTCGGCAGCGCCGATCACCATCGCCGCAATGCCATGGCCATGAAACGCCGGCAGAACGAAGACCTGCCCGATGCTGTTGCCTTCCCAGCTCGCGAAGCCAATCACGTCGCCGCCGACGGACGCGACCACGCAATCCGGCAGGGCCGTACCGATGCGTTCGTCGAAGAACCGGATGGGCCGTCGTGCGGCAACATCAGGGTCGATTTCCGCGTGACTCGAATGCCAGGCATCGTGCCAAACGCGAGCGAGCGCCGGAATGTCTCCGACGCTCGCCCGTCTGATCGTCACCTGTGCGGAGGTATCGCTCAAAGTCCGAGCACCGCCTTGGCCATGATGTTGCGCTGAACCTCGTTCGAACCCGCATAGATCGACGCCTTGCGCAGCGAGAAATAATAGGGCGCGGTCGTGAATGCGTTCTCAGGTCCGATCGACGGCTCGTTGGTCTCGACCATGCCGTCTTCGACGAAGGGAACGGCATAGGTGCCGAGCACTTCGACGGCAAGCTGCGAGACTTCCTGCTGCAACTCGGTGCCGCGGCACTTCAGCAGCGAACTTTCCGGACCGACATTGCCGCCCGTCGAAAGCGCCGAGAAGATGCGAAGCTCCGTGAACTCCATCGCCGTGATCTGCGCATTGAGATCGGCGACGCGCGCCTGGAACGACGGCTCATCGGCGACGCTGCGGCCATCGACGACGGTTTCCTTCGCCATCTTCCGCACCTTGTTCAGCGCGCGATAAAGGCCCGCCGAATAAGGATTGCCGCGTTCGAATTCGAGCAGGTACTTCGCATAGGTCCAGCCCTTGTTTTCTTCGCCGATGCGGTTCTCGATCGGAACCTTCACATCGGTGAAGAAGACCTGGTTCACTTCCTGATGCGGGCCCGGCGTTCCGTCGAGCAGGACCAGCGGCTCGACCTTTACACCCGGCGTCTTCATGTCGATCAGCAGGAACGAGATGCCCTCCTGCGGCTTGCCCTCTTTCGAGGTCCGCACGAGGCAGAAAATCCAGTCGGCCCACTGCGCGACCGAGGTCCAGATCTTCGAGCCGTTGACGAGATAATGATCGCCCTTGTTCTCGGCCTTGGTCTGGAGCGATGCGAGGTCAGAGCCCGAACCCGGCTCCGAATAGCCCTGGCACCAGAGAACGTTCGTTTCGAGAATGTCCGGCAGGAACTTCTTCTTCTGTTCGGGCGAACCGAACTTCATGATGACCGGCGCCACCATGGTCGGACCGAACGGAATGGTGTGCGGAACGCCCGCGCGGCCCATTTCGACGTCGAAGATATACTTCTGCGACGCGGTGAAGCCCGGGCCGCCATATTCCTTCGGCCAGTTCGGCGCGAGCCAACCCTTGCGGGCAAGCGCCTTCTGCCACTTCACATGGCTTTCCTTGTCGATATAGCCATGCTTCGAGCGCGCGTGCTTGCGGCGCATCTCCGGCGTATAGGCTTCCTCGATGAAGGCGCGGACTTCCTGACGGAAGGCTTCGTCTTCCTTGCTGAAACTCAGATCCATTTTCAGTCGGCCTTGCTGAAGAAGTCGATCACGGGCGCCGCGGCGACAACCGCTCCGAACTTCGGGAAAGCGGCTTTGAAATATTCGGAATTGCCATGCGCCGCGAGATCAGCGTCGGAAGCGTACTGCTCCATGACGATATAGGTCTGCGGGTCCTTCTTCGATTTGAAGAGATCGTAAAGAAGGCAGCCCTTCTCGTTGGCCTTCACCTTGGCGGCGAGATCTCGGAAAGTTGCTTCGAACTCCGCTTCCTTGCCAGCCTGAATTTTGAATGTGGCAACGATACCTGTGACGCTCATGATTGGCTCCCTGTGTCTCAATGTTGTTTTGTTGGCGGCGACTTTAGTGGCATTGGGGGGCCGCTTCAACGGCCCCCGTCCATGGCGGCATGGTCGCCGCCCCGTTCATTCCTGAACAGCTATTCGCCCTTATAGACAGGCGCGCGCTTCGAGAAGAAAGCGTCGAGCGCCTCCCTGTGATCGGCGCTGTGATGGGCGAGCGCCTGCATCGAGGCCGAGAGCTCCATGATGCCGTCGAAGCTCGTCGTCATGCCGTGCCGCAAAAGCTGCTTCGTCATGCGGAGCACGTCCGGCGCCTGCACGGCGATCTTCCGCGCGACGTCGTGAACGCGATGCATCAACTCGTCGGTCGGCACGACCTCGGAGACGAGACCCCACGCCTTTGCCGTCTCTGCATTGATGGTCTCGCCCGTATAGAGAAGCTCCGACGCCCGCGCCATGCCGATGATGCGCGGCAGCAGCCAGGCACCGCCGTCTCCCGGAATGAGGCCGATCTTCAGAAAGGTCGCGCCGAAAATGGCCGAACTTGCCGCGATGCGCGTATCGCAAAGACAGGCGACGTCATTGCCGAGCCCGATAGCCGGCCCGTTGACGGCGGCGATGACCGGGACCTCGATGCCCCAGACCGCGCGGACGATCCGGTGGATACCGGTCCTGTAGCGCTCGCGGATGGCCGTCCCCGGCCCCCCGAAACCCTCGCCGCCTTCCCGCATCGCCTTGATATTGCCGCCCGCTGAAAAGGCCTGGCCGGCACCGGTCAAAATGACGCAGCGAACGTCCCGATCGGCATTGATACGCGCCGCCGCCTGCGAAAAATTCTCCGGGTCTTCCGCCGCGCCCAGCGGATTGCGGCTTTCCGGCCGATTGATCGTCAAGGTGACGATGTGGCCCTTCTTTTCGTACAGCAATGCCTCGCTCATCAGGTGTCCTCCCTTGGATGCGGCTTCATGGAGCCCGCATCGCATTTATACGCAGCGATCCCCAGGAAACGCCCGCGCAAGCTTGCTTTAACCATGATCCGGAAAAGCTTATTAACAATTTTAGTCGACCCTCGTCTCGAACGGAAAGCGAGAGATTCTGGGTAGGCGGCGGCGAGTCGTCGCTCGCTTCCGTCATCGAAGGGCGACAGCGTATGGCATGGGAAGACGCGCCGCGAAATGTCGGGGTAACCCGGCGCGCGAGCGACAGCACTCCCGGGAAGGGGCTCGGCCCCCGATGGGCGGCGGCAATCGCCGGCTTCGGGGCTGCGCGTCGCCTTCGCCCGGCCCGCATGTCGCCGGAATCGCGGATCGCGCAGCTGCGCGCGCTCGCCGAACCGCAATCCAGCATCCCCATTGCCTTCCCGCTGATGACGGCGGCCTTTGCGTGCAGTTTCGCCGCGGAAGTCGATTGGTGGAGGCTCGCTGCCTGGACGTCTCTGATGACGGCCATCCATCTCATCGCCTATTTCAATGCGATCAAATTTCTCTCTTCCGATATCGATCCTGCGGATGCGGAACGCTGGAGCCGCCGCTTCGAAACGCAGAGCCTTGCCTTCGGTATCGCCTTCTCGTCGACCCTTTATCTCTTCTGGGTGCCCGGCGATGTCGTCTACCAGACCTATCTCATCGCCGGCGTCACCGTCGCGCTCGCACCGGTAACGCTCGTCACGATCGCCTACTTTCCGGTCCTTTATCGAACGGTGATCCCGATCGGCATCGCCGTCGCCATAAGGTTCGCGATCTATGGCGATCTTTTCCATTTCATGGCCATGATCGTGCTCGGGCTCTTCATGACCTTGCTCGTCCATCTTGCAAGCGTCGTCAACGATGCGATGCTGCGGGCGATCAATCTGCAGACCGACAAGAATGCCCTCATCGAGCAGCTTTTCAGAGCCAAGCGCGAATCCGACGTCGCGCGGGCCCGCGCCGAGGAGGCGAACCGCGCGAAATCGAGCTTCCTCGCCAACATGAGCCACGAACTCCGGACGCCGCTCAACGCCATCATCGGCTTTTCGGAAGTCATGGCGAGCGAGATATTCGGCGGCCACGCGAAGCCGATCTACAAGGAATACTCGAACGACATCAATCGCTCGGGCCAGCACTTGCTCGGCCTCATCAACGACATCCTCGATCTGTCGCGCATCGAGGCTGGCCGCTTCGAGATCGTCGAGGAGGAAGTCGACATCGTGCATCTGGCACATGATTGCCAGCGTCTCCTCGAAATCCGTGCGCAGGCCCAGCGCGTCACGGTGCTCGAGGACTTCCAGACCGATCTGCCGATCCTGACGGCGGATGCCCGCGCCATGCGCCAGACATGGATCAACCTTTTGACCAATGCGATCAAGTTCTCGCCGCCGAACACGACGGTCACGATGATCGCCCGGCTCGATCCTTCGGGCGACCTGCGCTTCGGCGTCCATGATCGCGGACCGGGTATCGCGGAGTCGGAGATCGACAAGGTGATGGAAGCCTTCGCGCAGGGTGCTGCCGGCATCGCCCAGCCCGGCAAGGGCTCTGGGCTCGGCCTCTCCATCGTCAAGGGTCTTCTCGCCATTCACGGCGGCAGCTTCGAATTGAAGAGCACGCTCGGCGAAGGCACGCAAGCCGAAGCCGTCTTTCCCGCCGCGCGTCTGCGCCGGCCGACCGTGCAGGAGCGCCGCGTCAGCGCCTGATCAGGCGGCCACCACCGCCTGCGCCGCAAGCCTCCGCACCACTACGGTCCGCATCACGACATACTGGACGCCGAACAGCGCGATCTTTGCACCCATCGCGGCGAAGGTGATGAAGTACCCCCAGATGACCGGACTGAATGTCAGCGCGACGGCGATATTGGTCACGCCGAGCCCGAACATCAGCGCCGCCCAGGCATAACCCCACCCGTTCACCATGCGCGTCGAAAGATTGGCCACGGCACGTGGCGGCAGGTAGCGCGCCATCCAGCCCTTGCGCAGCATCACGAAGCCGATCGCGAAATGAATGATGCTGGGCTTCACCATCATGAAGCGTGGATCGTGGAGATAGAGCGTCGCGCTGCCGAAGACCAGAACGAGCGCGAGGCTCATCCACTGCATCAGATCGACATCCTGCCCGCGCAGTTTGCGATAGGCAATCTGCCCGAAGCCGATGGCGATTGCTGCACCGGTCGCAATATAGATGTCGCCGATGATCGCGTAGAGCGCGATGAAAAAAATCGTCGACAGCATGTCGTTCAGGAACTCTCTCATGGTGTTCTCCTGTCACATATTTTTATCGGCATTGCGCGGCAGCAATGCCTCGAGATGACTCACATAGTCGAGCAGCGCCTGCCGCCCCTTCTCCGTCAGCGTGTATGTCGTCTGCGGCTTGCGCCCGACGAAGCGCTTTTCCATCGCGACATACCCCGCTTCTTCAAGCTTCCTCAGATGCACGCTCGCATTGCCGTCGGTCGTCCGCGTCGCGTCGCGGATGGTCGTGAAGTCGACACAGGCCTCGCCGGTACCGGCGAGAAAAGCGACGATGGCCAGACGGACGCGGCCTTGCAGAACTTCGTCGATGGCGCTGTGGTCGTAATCAGCCATGGGCGGCAGGCCGCCTGAGCCAGAGCACGAGGCCCGGCAGGCAGAGCAGCACGATCATGAAGCCTGCCCCGGCCAGCAGACCTTCCGCGCGGCCATGCAGCAGAAAAAAGACGATCGCCGCGCCCCACCAGCCGGCTGCAATGAACCGGAGCCATCGAATTTTGGTGATCGACGCGCTGGCGAAAAAACAAAGCCCGAGAAGGCCGGCAACGCGCGTATCCATCCACTCGCCTTCAATGCCGCCGACGGTCTGCATGATCGCGAAGATCACCGTGGTAACGCCGAAGCCGAGCCAGAGCGCGCGAAGCGCGTCGATGGCGGGACTCGAGCCACGCCCCTCCGGACGGAGGCGCAGGCGATCGCCGAACAGTGAAAACAGCCAGCCGACGGCAACGAGAGACCACCAGATCACGGATGGGCTGAGCGTCCACAGCCGAACGACAAAGGCATAGGTCCCGAGATAGCCGAGCGCCATCAGCCCGCCCCAGACGGCGAAATCGGGACTGCGCAGATGCGCATAGGCCCGGCCCTGCTCGAGAGCGCTCCTGATGAAGGCGATCTCCTCGCGAACCTCTTCCTCGCCCATCAGCTTCTCCCGGATGCAATGTACTTTGTTTTTTAAAGTAAATGACCGAAGGCGTCAAGCCGGGGGGAAAGACCGCAACGCTAGCCGCGACGCCCTGTTACTCCGCGAGACCACCGTCGCCGGGCCTTCGCGAAGGCGCTGGCATCGCTGAAGCCTAGGAGTTCGGCCACTTCCTGTCGGCTGTAGGTTTCCAATATTTCGAGTTCCGCACAGACGTCCTGCCGCACCCCGTCGACGAGATCCGAGAACGTGATACCTCGCGCGGCAAGCCGCCGTTGAAGCGTTCTCTCGCCCAGCCGGCATTGCCGGGCGATGAATTCGATATTCATCCGTCCCATGCCGAGGCTGCGTCTGATCGCCCAGCGAATGCGCCCCAATTCATCGCCAGGCGGAGGCAAGCCCTCGAGCTCATGCTCGACATGCTGAATGAGGATCGAGAGAAGCTGCGGATCGGCGCCTTTGATCGGAAGATCGAGAGGCAGCATTTTGTAGCGCAGCGCGTTGTCCCAGTCGCAATAGAGGGCGGCGCAGGAAAAGTGATCTTCCAGCTTCACGCTCTGGTCGCGGGGACTGTGCTGAACTCTTACCTCAACCGGGTACACATGCCGTCCGCCGAGGCTCTGGATTACCGCATGCACGATCGCGAGAGTGCATTCCGCATCCTGCCGTCGAAACCGTTCCTTCAGGCCTTTCGCATCGTAGCGGACTTCAAAATGGCCGTCCGAAGAGAGCCTCGCTGCAATCGCGCCGCCTTGCTGCTGAAGGTCGGCAAAGCGGTTGGCGAGCGCCATGGCCTCACCGAGCGTCGGGGCATTGAGCAGCATGTAGCCATAGGCGCCGAGATCCCGCGGATGAACCCGCGCGCCCAGCTTGAGGCCGAAGGAAAAATCGCCGCTCGTCTCCGCCGCCCAGGTCAGAAACCGCGCAAGAAGATCGATCGCCACCCGCGGCGTGGATCGACCGGCGCTGTCAGGCGTCAGACCCATGTCGGCGAAGAACGCCTCGGGCCGTAAACCCAGCTCGACCGCGAAGGCGACGGCGCGGTCGAGCGTAGCCGCCCAAGTGAGGTCCTGCCCTTCGTCCAGCGCGGCCGGCCTCGAAAGTTCGGGATCGCCCTTTGTCATCTCAGGACCATGTTTTGTCGCTAACAGACAACATCCAGTCAGAGCTTTAGCGCTAGCCTGCTCGACATTCAATGACGGCGAAGCCGCCAGGCGGGCGACCGCAGGGGAGGATCGCAGGACATCCGCAAGACGAGGTCATCCAATGCAGAACGACGATGCCAGCGCCCGCTTTCTCGACATCAGTCCTTATGTCGCTCGCCCCGCAAACCTGCAGGCTCCGCTGAGCGGCGACGTCCATGCCGACGTCGCCATCATCGGCGGCGGCTATACCGGCCTGTCGACCGCTCTGGCGCTGCATGATGCCGGTATCTCTGCTGTCGTCATCGAACGCGACTTTTGCGGCTACGGCGCCAGCGGACGCAATGCCGGTCATCTGACACCGACCATCTGCAAAGACCTGCCGACGGCCATGATGCTGTTCGGCCGGGAGACCGCGGCGAAGCTCGCGCGCTATGCGGATTTCTGTGTCGAGAGCACCGAACACATGATCCGGAATTACGGCATCGACTGCGACTATAACCAGAGCGGCAACATCATGTCGGTGATCCATGCCGCGCAGGAGAAGCGTCTTCGCGCGGCGACGGAAGCCGCGGTGGCGCTCGGCGCGAAGATGCACTTTGTCGAACCCGGCGAGATGCGGGAACGCGGCATGCCCCGGACTTTCCTCTGCGGCGCGATGGAGGAAGCCGGAGGCACCCTTCACACAGGCAAGTTCGTTCTCGGCCTGCGCGAGGCGGCGCTCGCCCGCGGCATCCGCATCTACGAGCAGAGCGCGGTCGAACATATCGAGGAGCGAAAGCCGATGCGGATCATCACCGCCGGCGGCACCGTGACCGCCGACAGGCTGGTGATGGCAACCAATGCCTATTCGGGCGAGATCGGCAGGCCGGGCGACCGCATCAGCCCCCTCTACATTACACTCTTTGAGACGGCCCCTCTCTCTGAAGACCAGCTGGAAGCCATCGGCGGCTGGAAAGGTCGTGAAGGCATCTATACCGCCCACGAGAGCATGGAAAGCTATCGCCTCACCGCCCAACGCACGATCATCGGCGGCTCGAAGGACGTCCAGTATTTCTACGATTGCGCACCGTATAATCACGGCGGCGAAAGCGACGCGCGCAAGATGAGCGTGATCAGGGCTTTTCGCGATCGTTTTCCGGCGCTCGGAGATCTGCCCGTTTCACACGCCTGGGCCGGCTGGTGCGGCTTCACCCTGAACTTCATGCCGCTCGTCGGGTCCGCGTCGGACAACCCGAATTATTACTACGCGATCGGCTTCAACGGTCATGGCGTCGCCCAGGCGACGACCATGGGAACCCTGATGGCCGATCTGATACTCCGCAAACCGAACCCGTGGCACGAGATCGTCTGCCGCAAGCCCGCCTTCACACCTCCCAAACCGCTTCGCTATTTGACCATCAAGGCGCTGCTCGCGGCGCTCAACGGCCTCGACCGACGCATCGACCGCAAGGCCAATGCCATCACCTTCGGCAGGTGAGAGGCAAGACAGGCGCCTTAGCCTGAGTCGCTGGACTCGATCCTCAGATTCGGCCCAAAAAAGAAACGCCGCAACGTGAGTTACGGCCTTCCCTTCGACTCGGACTCGAAAGCTTATGCGGCGGTCGAGTAGCGCTTCAGTTGATGGTCGACATTGCCGAACTGGGTGTCGATCATCGTCAGGCGCTTGAAATAGTGGCCGACATTGAGCTCGTCGGTCATGCCCATGC
>CAISYL010000108.1 GCA_903889655.1 uncultured Alphaproteobacteria bacterium
GGGGTTGCTCAACGATCTGAGCATTCATATCGGCAAGAGCGACAGCATGTTCATCGTCGATGCCACGCGCGACCGCACCGCCTGGCTCAATCTCGGGCCGGAAACCGACGCGAAACTCCGCCGCGTCTGGCGCCGTCCCTTCTAACTTCGCTCAACCGGACCGGACTGCGCGGGTGACGGCACGGTCCGGACGATGCTAGAGTTCTGGCGATGGCCTGCACGGGGTCTTCGGGGCAAAGCTCCGAAGACCTTTTCGTTTGAATGAACAGCGAGCAACGAAACGGCGGCCTTCGCGGAGCGCCGTTGCACACAGAAAGGCAAGTTCCGTGGCAGCAGCAACGGGCGACACGGTGAGGGTTCACTACACGGGCACTCTCGCCGACGGCTCCATCTTCGATACCAGCGTCGAGAGCGAGCCGATCGAATTCACGCTCGGCAGCGCCGCCGTCATTCCCGGTTTCGAGAATGCGGTGCTCGGCATGCAGGTCGGCGACCGCAAGACATTCACCATTCCGAGCGAAGAAGCTTATGGCCCGCGCGATCCGCGCCTCGTGCAGGATGTGCCGCGCTCCGAGCTTCCGCCGGACATGGCGCTCTTTCTCGGCATGCGCCTGACGGCCAGCGGCGGAGACGGACAGGAAATTCCACTCGTCGTGACCGAACTCACGGATACGTCGGTGCAGCTCGATGCCAACCATCCGCTGGCGGGGCAGGATCTCACCTTCGCCATCGAGCTTGTCGCGGTGGATTGAGGATCAGCGGCGCGGGTCCGGCAAAGGTAGCCGGATGCCGTGCCGGCGCGCCTGAACGAAAGCCTTCAACGCGGCGGCACTCATTTTTACCGGCCTCACCGGCTGCGATTTCGCATCCGGCGTGTCGATAATGGCGGTGCGCAACGGGACATCCTGGCGTCCGGCTTTCGGTACTTCGGCACCGACGGCGGGATATGGCATCAATGTGCCCGGTGCCGTCTCCTGCGGCGACGGCGCGGGCAGGCCCGCCAGTTCTCGCATGATCGACGCGGCATCGCGCCAGTTCACGATCAGCGGACCGCCGAGCGCGCTCACGTCGGCGCATTTCGACGGCGATGACTGACCCCGATTGCAGATGACCGTCTCGCGGATGATCTCGAACTGAAATCGCGCGCGGCGCACGAATTCGGGGAAGAGCCCGGCTTTCTGCGCGGCCTCCGCCAGCGGCAGGAAAGCTTCGCAACTCGTCTGCTGACGGTCGAGCATCTCGGCCAGGGTGCCATCCGGCACACTCGCACCGGAGGCGACCGCCGCGCAAACACGCCAGAGAAGATCGGCGGCGGCGTGATCGTAAAGCTGGATAAGACCGCGATCACGGTCATCGAGCGTCGCATAGACGCGGGCGACTTCTCGCGGATCCCATTGCCTGTATTCATCGATGAAGCGCAACACATCGACCTTCTCGGTCGGGGGCGGCGCGGCCAGGAAGGAACTCTGCGGCGCGACGGCAACGCCTTGCGCGACGAAGGAATAATCGCGTCCCTGCGCGACCGCAGGCTTGCCGCCTGCGTCCGCCGGGATGAAAAGAAACTGCACGCCGAGCGGTCGCTCCTCCATCCGGAAAAAAGCGAGGCTCTGCGCCGAACCGCTGACGCTCAGCGTGCCCTGTGCGCCCTTCTTCCCGCGCTCGCCGTTGAGCACATAGTTCGTCCCGCCCGGCAGGCTGAGACGCCCGACGACGCGACCGGCGACTTCCTGCAGATTGAGCGTCATGCCGGCCGCCGCGCCGATGCCGTTGAAATTGCCGCTAAAGCCTGCGGCATGCGCAACGGTCGAAAAGGCGAGCGCGAGAAGAATGGCCACGCTCAGTATCGTCGAATTTCCCCAGTCCATTTTCGTCATGGCCGGGCTCGACCCGGCCATCCACGTCTTCCGCCTCGTCTGGTGGCAAGGAAACCCTGTCTGTTGGCAAGGAAAGACGCGGATGCGCGGATCAAGTCCGCGCATGACGCCATCCGGTTAGTCTGGCTTTCCCTCTTGTCGCCCACAAACGGCGTTCCCCTACCGCCCCACGAATTTCGGCTGCCGCTTCTCCATGAAGGCCAGCATCCCTTCCTTCACGTCTTCCGTCCGCATCAGCGGCAGAAGCTGCAGATAGACATGATGCACATGCTCCGGGAACGGTTCGTTGAGACCCATGCGCATCATGCGCTTGGCCGCCTGGACGGCGAGCGGCGCATTGGCGGCAATCTCCTTCGCCAGCGCGCGGGCGCGCGGCATCAGATCTTCGTCGGCCACGACTTCCGAAGCGAGGCCCCATTCGACGCTTTCGTCAGCGGAGAGCGTGCGACCCGTGAAGATGAGCTTCGCAGCTTTCTCCCAGCCGATCAGGCGCGGCAGAAACCATGTGCCGCCCGATTCCGGCACGAGACCGCGCTTGCAGAAGGCGGCGGCGAGCTTGGCCGATTTCGCCATGATGCGCATGTCGCAGCCCAGCGCCGTGTCCATGCCGTAGCCGGCCGCGCCACCATTGAGCGCGCAGATGGTCGGCTTTTCCATTTCGTGAAGAACCGTCGGCGGCGTGTTGCGAAGATCGAGCGAGGTCGAGACGACGCTGCCGCTGAGAATGCCCGAACCGCCACCGCCGCCGCCCGTCATGGCGCGCAGATCGAGACCGGCGCAGAAGGCGCGGCCCGCGCCAGTCAGGATGACAACGCGCACGTCCTTGTCGGCATTCGCTTCGAGCAGCCGTTCGGTCAGCTGATCGAGCATCGGACCGGAGATCGTGTTCATGCGCTCCGGCGCGTTGAGGGTGATGGTCGCGATGTGCTCCGATACCTCGTAGAGCACTTCCTGCTGGGTGGCCGTCTGTTCCTGGGGCTTGCTCATGCTGTCCTCCCTGTTGCGTTTTTTTCAGGCGCGTCAGTCGACGATCTTCAACTCGCGCGCATAGCGTTTCCAGTTTTCGACATAATGGTCGGAGGAGAGGCGCAGCGCGGCGCCCTGCTCTTCCGTCAACGTCCGCACGACCTTGCCCGGCGCGCCGAGCACCATCGAATAGTCGGGAATGTCCTTGCCTTCCGGGATCAGCGTATTCGCGCCGATGAGGCAGCATTTCCCGATCTTCGTGTTGTTCATGACGATGCTGCCGATGCCGACGAGGCTGCCGTCGCCGATGGTGCAGCCATGCAGCATGACCATATGGCCTATGGTGACGTTGGCGCCGATGGTGAGTGCCGAACCCGGGTCGGTATGCAGAACGGAGCCGTCCTGGACGTTCGAATTCTCGCCGATCGTGATGAGTTCATTGTCGCCGCGGATGACCGCGTTGAACCAGACGCTCGCGTTGCGCTCGAGCTTCACATTGCCCATGACCTGCGCATTCGGCGCGATCCAGTATTCGCCTTCCGGCGGCAGGACGGGCCGGGTACCGCCCAACGCATAGATAGCCATTCGTTCCAGTCCTCAACCTGACATGTTGTTTGGGCGAACTATGACATGCCGGGCGGCTGGAGACGAGCCATCGCGGAGACCCCGTAGCGGATGGGAGTCGGTTCGGCGGACGAAGCTCCTTCCGATGGTTGCGCCGGTCCGCCCGATGCCTCAAGCTTGGGACAGGCGCGGCCGCCACCGGAGATTCACCGTATGAGGATATTCCTGGACGTCCTGATCTTCATTCTGCTCGTCCCCATCCTCTTTCTCTTCGCCTATCAAAACGGCTATCTCGACGGCTATGTGTCCGACGACGCCATTCCCGCGGATCCTTTCGTCAAGGCGGAACTCGCGCAGAAGACCAGCGGTTCCGATCTCAGCCGCCGCATCGACAAGGCCCTTGATGCCGGGAATTACGACGACGCGGTGATGTATTCCGACATCGCCGACTATATGGGCGTCACCATCGAGCCCGGCACCGCCGAACGCCTCGCCAACGAGAAAACGCTTGGCCGCACCATGCTGCGGACGACGGGCGGTTTCTTCGAGGGGTTCATCTCCGGCCAGGGCAGCGATACGGCATCCTTCATGGGCGCGATCACCTCCGACCTCACGGTCGTCGGAGACGTCCGCGACATCGGCTCGGAGGGAACGAAACTCGTCAATGGCGAGGATTATTCGCAACTCGTGCTCGGCCTCTCCGTCGTCGGGCTCGCCGCGACGACGGCGACGATCGCGACGGGTGGCGGGGCGCTGCCGGCAAAGATCGGCGTCTCGCTCATCAAGGTCGCCGAGAAAGCGGGAACGCTCACCGTCCGCTTCACCCGCGACATGGCCCGGCTTCTCGGCGAGGCCGTCAATTTCGAAAAACTCAAGGGCGTCCTCAAGGACGTCAATCTGGCCGATACGTCGGCGACACGCCACGCCGTCAGCGAATATGCGAACGGCGTTTCGATGGCGCGGCTCACGCCCGTTCTCGACAATGTCGCCGCCCTCGAACAGAGCGTCGGCCCCGCCGAATCCGTACGGCTGATGAAATATGTCGAGAACGGCGACGATCTCGCTCATGTCGCCAAGATGAGCGGCAAGCTCGGCACCAAGA
>CAISYL010000109.1 GCA_903889655.1 uncultured Alphaproteobacteria bacterium
CACATGTTTCCGAACGGCGTCATGTCGTCGCTTATGCTGAATTACGACGACGTCGCGCTGAAAGGCGAACTCTCGCAGATCGAATATTTCAAGCCGGGGGCCTGCTGACCGCCGGCTCGCGACGATGGACCCTCACTTTCCGTCCACCTCCGACTTTCTGATCCCCCGTCCCTTGATGATCGCGTCCGCGCCGAACTTCGCGCGGACTTTGTCCATCGCGCGTTCGGCGACCGCGCGCCGCGTCGCAGCCGGGTCGAGCATGTCCGGCGGGTCGGCGAGATTGCCTTCCCCCAGTTGCGAAAGACCAATGCCGAGCAGGCGGAAGGCCGTGCCGTCTGCCTCCTTCGCGAGCAACGGCGCACCGATCCGGTAGATGACTTCGGCAAGCTGCGTCGGATCGGGAAGCGTCACGCTGCGCGTTCGCGTCTTGAAGTCGGCGGTCTTGAGTTTCAGCACGACGGTCTGGCCGGATGTCTCCGCTGCCTTCGCACGGGCCGCAACTTTTTCGCAAAGCGGCCAGAGCCGCCGGTCGAGTTCGGCGGGGTCGTGGATGTCGTCGAAGAATGTCGTCTCGGCCGAAATGCTCTTGGCGATATTGACGCTTGAGACGGAACGCACGTCGAGGCCGCGCGAGAGCCGCCAGAGCCGCCGTCCCATGGTGCCGTAGCGCGCCATGAGGTCGTTCTCTTCCATCTTCTGCAGTTGGGAGATGCGGCTGATGCCGTCTTTCGCGAGCTTCGCTTCGAAGGCCTTGCCGACGCCCCAGATCAGCGACACGGGCTTCGTCGCGAGAAAGCCGGGCGCTTCTTCCTTGCCGATGACGGAAAAGCCGCGCGGCTTGTCGATGTCGGACGCGATCTTCGCCAGAAACTTGCAATAGCTCATGCCGACGGAAACGGTGATGCCGATTTCCTTCTCGATGCGCGACTGAAGCTTCGCCATGGTGATCGCCGGGCTCGCATGATGCAGCCGCTCTGTGCCGTTGAGGTCGAGAAATGCCTCATCGATCGAGAGCGGTTCGACGAGCGGCGTGAGGTCCCGCATCATCTGCCGCACCTCGCGGCCGACGCGTGCATATTTCTGCATGTCAGGCCGGATCACGACCGCTTCGGGACAAGCCTGCAAGGCTTTGAACATCGGCATGGCGGAGCGCACGCCGCGAATGCGCGCGATGTAGCAGCAGGTCGAGACGACGCCGCGCTTGCCGCCACCGATGATGAGCGGCTTGTCGAGGAGGTCCGGATTGTCGCGCTTCTCCACGGCTGCATAAAAGGCGTCGCAATCGAGATGCGCGATGCCGAGATCGTAAAGCTCGGCATGGAAGACGAGGCGAGGGCGGTTGCAGGTGGGGCAGCGCGTCTTGCCCTCCGCGACGGGCGTAAGGCAGTCGCGGCAGAAGCCGGGCCGTGGCGCCGCTTCCGTCATGCTGTTCCGCCCTCCGGCCCTCTCTCTTCGGGCCAAAGCCAGGCTGCGCCGCGCACGCCACTTGAGTCGCCATGCAGGTTGCGAACGAGCTTTGTATCGACGCGGTCGGAAAAGACGTAAGCGCCCCATCGCGACGGCACTTCGTCGTAGAGCGCCGCAACGTTCGACATGCCGCCGCCCAGCACGATCACATGTGGATCGATGAGGTTGACGACATGAGAGAGTGCGCGGGCAAGCCGGTCGGCATAACGTCGGAGCGCGAAGCGCGCGGGCCGTGCGCCGGCTTCCGCCGCCGCGACGATCTCATGCGTGGTGAGCTTCGTCTTTTCGGCCAAGGCATATTCGAGCTCAAAGGCGGGACCGGAGTTCCAGCTCTCGATGCAGCCCTTCTTCCCGCAATAGCAATCGGGGCCCGGCAGTTCATCCGGCAGCATCCAGGGAAGCTGATTGTGTCCCCATTCGCCGGCGATGGCGTTGGGTCCATTGAGCAGATGCCCGTTGACGACGATGCCAGCGCCGACGCCCGTTCCAAGTATGACGCCGAAGACTACCGGCGCGCCGGCCCCCGCGCCGTCGGTCGCCTCGGAAAGCGCGAAGCAATCGGCGTCGTTGGCGAGCCGCACCTCGCGGCCGAGCGCCGCTTCGAGGTCGCGGTCGAAGGCCTTGCCGATCAGGAAGATGCTGTTGGCGTTCTTGACGAGGCCGGTTGCG
>CAISYL010000110.1 GCA_903889655.1 uncultured Alphaproteobacteria bacterium
CGAGCTCGTCCGGCGGATCGACGAAGGCCGCGACAACGAGGGCAATCTTTCGGGCGCCGTTCGCGTCTACGTCCTCGCGCATTTCAGGAACAAGGCGACGACCTGCGCCCCCTGACCTATTGCAGCGACGCCTTCGGCTGTTCCGGCCGGACCATCGGCAGCGGAATGCCCGCAACCGCCGGGCCCTTCGCCTTCAATTCCTGATCGGAAAGACCGAGCAGGTTTTTCAATTGCGTCGGGATGTCGTCGACGCCGGCATCCTGCGCGGCCCGTGCGATGATCTGCTTCGAGGCGAAGCCCTGAAGCGCCAGCGTGTCCGTGCGCCGCTCGATAGCGCCGGGCTTGCCAGCCGCCGTGATCGAGAAAGACGGCGCGCCCTGCGGATCATCCAGCGTCACGTCGAGTTCCGCGTCGGTCGCCAGCCGGCCGAGATCGAGCATCGCAACGAGCTTGCCCTTGCCGCCTTTCAGTTCGATGCCGTCCTTGCCGGTCCGCGCAACGCCATCCTTGACGACGAAATCGGCGTCGAAGCCATTCACCGGCGTATTGCCCTTGTCGAGCGTCTGCGCCTCGAGCGCCGCGAACTGGTCGAGCGATTTCAGATTCTTGAGCCCGGCGGACAGGCCCGGAAGATCGAGCGGCGTCACGCCGGCGCTCCAGGCCTTGTAGGTTCCCTTGCCGGAGATCGACGAGATGAGCGCGAGCCAGCTGCGGCCCTGCCCTTCCAGCTCCGCGTTGAAACTCGTGCGGCCGGTGCCGAAGGAGCCGCCGAAAGCCTGCGGACCGAGCTTTGCGATATCGGCGCCATTGACCGCAACGGTGAGGCCGATGCCGGGTTCGCCCGACGTGCCGCCCTCGATGCGCGCGCCGAGCGTCGCATCGCCATCGGCGAATTGCGCGGTGAAGGGCGTCGCGGACAGAACGCCCTGGGCAAGCGCCAGATGAATATCGCTCCGCGCGAGTTGCAACGTGCCGAGCTTCAGCGTTCCGACCTTGAGGCCGATGTCGCCGTCAAAGGCGCCCATCACAGACCAGTCGAGCGCCGCTGTCGGCCAGACCGTATCCTTGTCCTTCGCATCGACGGCGAAGATCGGCGACAGGTCGAGCGCGTTCGCCTCGAAATGCCCGGAGAGTTTCGGCAGCGTCTTCGGATCGGTGGGCTTCTGCCATGTCGCATCGCCGGAGAGGTGAAGATTCCCGGCCACCGCCTCCAGGCCGCCGAAGGCAAGGCTGCCCGCATCGCTCTTCACGTCGCTCGACAGGACGAAGCTCGGACCTGACGCCTGCGCCGTCGCGAAACTGGCGACGCCCTGCGGCACACCGAGAGCGGCCAGAACCGGCGCGATGCCGGGCGCGGAAATATCGACATGGCCCGAGAAGGTAGGACTTCCAAGCGGATCGGCAAGACCGCCTTTCGCGTTGAACGTGCCCTGGCCGACATTGACGCGCAGCGTCGTATCGTAGGGCTTGTCGGCCGCGCCGCTCATCTGCAGCGAGGTCGTACCGGCGCCCGAAATTTCATCGCCGGGCTTGAAGCCCATTTGCGCCAGCAGCACGCGTCCATCGGCATTGGCGGCATTGGCGAGAAGATCGACGCGAGCAACCTTGCCGTCCGATGTCCGGCCGCGCTTCAGCACGGCGTCGACGCGGCTGCCGCCGAGGCTGCCATTGAGCACCAGCGTATCGAGCCGCGCCTGATTGTCGTCGGTCTCGCCTGTCGTCGTGTCGAGCGTCAGTTGCAGGGGGCCGGAGACGCCGGGCGCGTCGATCCCGGCAAGCGCGAAGAGCCCATCGGTCTTCGCGGCGTCGACTTCGCCGTGGAGCTTGCCCTCCAGCGAGGCAAGATCGCCCTTGGTCACGCCGGACACGGCACCCGCCAGCGTCACCTTGGCGCCTGCGAGATCGTTCGCCGTGAAGCGCCTGATGTCGAGCTCGCCCTTTGTCACCGCCGCGGACATGTCGAGGCCCGACACGGCGTTGTCGTCGATCGTCAGCCTGTCGGCCGTCAGCGTCAGATCGAGATCGTTCGCGTCGAGCAGCACCGCCGGTTTCGGCGCGCTGTCGGGCCAGAGCGCGATCAAGGGATCGAAATCGAAGGTCTTGACCGACAGGCCGCCGCGCAGCAGCAGGCGCCCGTCGCGATCGATGAAGGAGAGATCACCCTTCAGATCGCCGGCATCCGGCGTCATCGCATAGGCGGCCGTCAGATCGTTGAAGTCGAGACGGTCTTTCGTCAGTTGAATGTTCGAGGCGACGGAGAACGGCCGGCGCGGTTCCTTCGCCAGCACGGCCGGCACGGCGGGAATACCGACCGCCGTCGGCTCGACCGTCGGTTGTCCCGGCACCGCGCGAAGGCTCGCCAGCCATTTCGCGAGGGCCGCCATGTTGCGGCTCGTCGCCTTCACCTTGCCGTCGAAGCGGCCGCCATCTTCGGCCGGCGACAGCGCGCCCGAAAGTTCGAACTGCGTGCCGCTGCCGATGTCGCCGGAGGCGCGGTCGATGCTCAGCGTTCCGTTCGTCATCGAGAGCGCGAGCGCGGCGTCCTTCACCAGCACGTCATGGACCAGCAGCCCCGCCACCTTCACGTCAGCCTTGGCATCGATGCCTTCCGGCACCGGCAGGGTCGCCAGCGAGCCGCCCGGCACCTTGGCGCCCGCCATCAGATCGCTCAGCCGGTCGACCAGCGGATCGAGCGTCAGCGCCTCGCCGTTGAGGTGCATGTTCACCGTCGGCCGCTCGGTCCAGTCGGCGTCGGCTTCGCCCTTCAGCGTCGTTCCCGCCATTGCGACGACGAGATTGCGGAAAGTCGCCGCATCGCTGCCGATGACGACGCCCGCTTCGACGCGCAGCGGCGCCTTCGGCTTCTGCCCGTCTTCGGTCTTCGTCGTGCCGTATTCGAAACTGCCCGTGCCATCGAGCCGCATGTTCGACGCGCCCGTCGAGACGCCGGAGAAGAGCAGCTTCGCGGGTTGCGCCAGCGCCTGCACTTCGGCCGTCACCGGGAAAGCCTTGTGCTCGCCGAAATTGCCGATGGCGAGACGCAGCGCGAGCGGAATGTCGTTCGCGTCGAATTTCAGATTGGCGCGCACCGGGCCGAGCAGCGACGTCGCAATGACCGAACCGCCGACATGATCCAGACGCCAGCTCCGCTCGTTGCGATGATCGGCATAGGTGACGGTGCCGTCGTCGAAATTCGCCTTTTCGAGGCTCACCGAGGAAAGACCGAACAGCCCGTCCATCTGCAACGAGTCGGCAAGGATGCCATGCCAGTTGCTGCGCCCGTCGCGCATGACTTCGAGATGAAGCTGGGGCCGCGTCACGGTCACGCTCGTCACGCTGATCTCGCCGCTGAAGAGAGGCGCGAGCGCGACCTCGCCGTCGATCTGGCCGAAACGGGCGAAGTCCGAATTCTCGGCACCGGGCAGGTTCGACAGCGAAACGTCGTTGAGCGTCAGATGCGGCGCCGGCAAGACGACGAAGCGGATATCGCCGCCGATCTTCAACTCGCGTCCGGTGATCTTGCTGCCCTGCGTCTCGATCTGGGCGCGAAAGCGGTTCCAGTCGACAAAGGTCGGACCGACAAGCGCCGCGATCAGCAGCACAACGACAAACCCAGCGATATAGGACAGGACCGAGTTCAAACTTGTCTCCGAACTTCAGCAATGGGGATCAGGCCGTGGAACGTTCGGCGGTTCCGCGCCGCCGGTCTTTCGCCTAAGCTTGCAAGAATTAACCCAGGACGAACGGCATGCGGCAGGCTGCCGCTGATTTGCGGGCAAATTATGGTGTCGGACGGCGGAAATATAGTCGATTTATCCAAGCTGCGAAAAACCTCCAAAGAAGAGCGAAAGCGGCGGGAACGTGCGGACAAGGAGGCCCGCGCCGCCGCCAATCGCGTGCGCTTCGGCCGAACGGGGCCTGAGAAGAAGCTCGCGAAAATCGAACAGGACCGCCAAAAGCGCCTCCATGAAAGCCACCGGCGGGACGATCCCGCACGAACCGGGCCCGACAATAAGGGCTCCGAAGACGACCGGGGATAAGTCCCATCTCTCCCGTCTCATGAATTTTCGCAATTTGACGCAGGCGCACTCCGAGCTTGCATATTCGTGTTCGCGAGTGTTAATAACTGACTAGTCAGTTATTAATTGGCGAAAACACGATGTCGGCCCAACCGAAACGGCAAAGACGCAAGGAAGCCCGGCCCGCCGAGATCATGGCGGCGGGGCTGAAGCTCTTTTCCGGGCGGGGATTTGCGGCGACGCGGCTCGAAGACGTGGCCGAGGCCGCCGGCGTCAGCAAGGCGACCATCTATCTCTATTTCGACAGCAAGGCCGAACTCTTCAAGGCGATCGTCCGTGAGATTGCGAGCCCCCGGCTCGGCGCCATTGAAAGCCTGATCGACGGATACCAGGGCAGCACCGTCGAGTTGCTGACCGGCCTCCATCGCACGCTTCGCGACGTGGTTGGCGTCCCGGAAATCGGTGCGATCATCAAGATCGTCCTCTCGGAAGCGGGCAACTTTCCCGACATCGCCGGCTTTTATCGCGACGAGATTGCCTTTCGCGGCCTGCGCAACGTCGCGCGGATCATCCAGCGCGGCATCGACCGGGGCGAGTTCAGGCCCTGCGATCCGTTGACGACCGCTCAGAGCGTGATCTTCCCGATCATCATGAACAGACTCATTCAGGAGGTTTTCGGTCCCATGCCGGAGACGGATCCCCAGAAATTTCTCCCGAACCATTTCGAATTCATCTTGCGCGGCCTCGCCGCGGACAAGGAGGTGATCCAGTGATCCGGGTCAACCTCCATTCCCTCTTGTCCGTCGGCGTGGCCGCGCTCCTTCTTGCCGCCTGCGACAGGCGGCAGGAAGGAACTTATCAGGGCTATGCCGAAGGCGAATATGTGCGCGTCGGCCCGATCGACGGCGGCACGATCGACGCCATTCCCGTGCGGCGTGGCGACAAGGTTGCCGACGGCGCCCTCCTCTTCCAGCTCGATGCCACCGCCGAGATCGCGGCGCAGGCACAGGCGGCAGCGCAACTCGCGCAGGCAACCTCGCAATATCAGGACCTTCTGAAAGGTCTGCGTGCGCCCGAACTCGAACAGATCGTCGAGAGCCGGGCCAATGCGGCGGCCTCCTTGAAGAAAGCCCAATTCGATTTCGCGCGCACCGAGCAGCTCTACGGCAACGGCAATGCCTCGAAGGCCGCGCTCGACAGTGCGCGCGCCGCGCGCGATGCCGCGGCCGCCTCCGTACGTGAACTCGACGCAAAACTCGTCACCGGAAAAATGTCGGCCCGGCAGGATCAGGTCGATGCCGCGCAAGCGGCGGTCAAGGCGGCGCAGGCCGCGCTCGATCAGGCGAACTGGCGTCTTTCGCGTCGCGAGGGACACACGCCGCAAGGCGGAACCGTCGAGGATATCTTCTTCCGCGTCGGCGAATTCGCCAGCGCGACGCAGCCCGTCGTCTCGGTGCTGCCACCGCAGAATATCAAGGTCCGCTTCTTTGTTCCCGAGCCCGAGCTCGGCGGCGTCCATGTCGGCGACAGGGTTTCGCTCACCTGCGACGGCTGCCCGGCGGGGTTGATCGGCCGCGTGCGCTTCATCTCGACGCAGGCGGAGTTCACGCCGCCCGTGATCTACAGCGAACAATCGCAGGCAAAGCTCGTCTACATGGCGGAAGCCTGGCCCGAGAAGGCGCCGGAGGATTTTCATCCGGGCCAGCCCGTGCGCGTCGCCCTGCAGCAGGCGGAGTGAGCAATGACCGACGACGCCGCCTCCTTCGATGGTGAACTCGTCATCGATGTCGAAGGGCTCACCAAGAGTTTCGGCGGGCGCAAGGTCGTCGACAATGTCGACATGCAGGTCGCGAAGGGTGAGATCTACGGCTTCCTCGGTCCCAATGGCAGCGGCAAGACGACGACGATCCGCCTACTCTGCGGATTGTTGACGCCCGACGCCGGACACGGCACCTGCCTCGGCTACGACATTCTAACCGAAAGCCCGCGCATCAAGCTCCAAGTCGGCTATATGACGCAGAAGTTCAGCCTCTATGAGGATCTGAGCATCCGCGAGAACCTCGACTTCGTTGCCCGCATCTATGAATTGCCAAACCGCCACGGCGCGGTAGAAGAAACGATCGCCAAGCTCAATCTGACGGGCCGCGCCGATCAGCTCGCCGGCAGCCTCTCGGGCGGCTGGAAGCAGCGCCTCGCACTCGCCTCCTGCATCATGCACAAGCCGAAGCTGCTGCTGCTCGACGAGCCGACGGCCGGCGTCGATCCGAAGGCGCGGCGCGAATTCTGGGACGAAATTCACGAACTCGCCGCCGGCGGCCTCACCGTTCTCGTCAGCACGCATTACATGGACGAGGCCGAACGCTGCAACAAAATATGCTATCTGGCCTATGGCCATCTGCTGGCGCGCGGCACCGCAACGGAAGTCATCGCGCAGTCGGGGCTCGCCACATGGACGGTATCCGGCCCCTCGCCCCGGCGCGTCCGACAGCTCGCGCATGATCTGACGGGCAAATCCGGCGTCGACATGGTGGCCCCTTTCGGCGCGACGCTGCATGTAAGCGGCCTCGATCCGGCCGCGCTGGAACGCGCCATCGCGCCCTGGCGCAGCGACAGCGATCTTTCATGGCGGCAGGACGAGCCCACGCTCGAAGACGTGTTCATCCTGATGATGAACAAGGCACCGGATAATTTCTCATGATGGGCGACCGCTTCAATCTGCACCGCCTCGGGGCGCTGGTCCGCAAGGAATTCATCCAGATGCGGCGCGACAAGCTCACCTTCGCGATGATGCTTGGCGTTCCGATCATGCAGCTCCTGCTTTTCGGCTATGCGATCAATTCCGATCCGAAACATCTTCCGACAGCCGTCTTCGCGCAGGATCATTCGATCTTCACGCGCAGCTTCATCACCGCTATGGAGAACACCGACTATTTCCAGATCACCGACCGGCCGGAGACCCGCGAGCAGGCCGACGACCTGATCTCGCGCGGCACGGTGCAGTTCGTCGTCCAGATTCCGCCGAACTTCTCGCGCGATCTCGTGCGCGGCGCCGATCCGCAAATCCTGCTCGATGCCGATGCAACCGATCCGGCGGCCACCGGCAACGCAATCGCCGCCTTGCGCATTCTCGCGACCACCGCCCTCAACCGCGATCTCACGGGCCCGCTTGCAAGCCGGATCCAGGCGGCGTCACCTTTCGATCTCGTCGTCCATCCGCGCTACAATTCCGAGAACCGCACGCAATACAACATCGTGCCCGGCATCATCGGCGTCATTCTCACCATGACCATGGTGATGTTCACGGCCCTCGCCATGACGCGCGAGGTCGAGCGCGGAACGATGGAAAATCTCCTCACCATGCCGGCGCGGCCCTTCGAGGTCATGCTCGGCAAGATCATTCCCTATATCGTTGTCGGCTATATCCAGACGGCGCTCATTCTCGTCGCCGCGCGCTTTCTTTTCGACGTGCCGATGATCGGCAGCCTCCTTCTTCTTTCCATTGTGTTGCTGATTTTCGTCGCCGCCAATCTCGCCGTCGGCTTCACCTTCTCGACGCTCGCGCGCAACCAGCTTCAGGCAGTTCAGATGGCGGTCTTCTTCTTCCTGCCGTCGATCCTGCTGTCGGGATTCATGTTTCCATTCCGCGGCATGCCGACATGGGCGCAATGGATCGGTGAAATCCTTCCGCTCACGCACTTCCTGCGCATCATCCGCGGCATCCTGCTGAAAGGAAACGGTATCGCCGACATCCAGATGGATACCGGCGCGATCATTCTCTTTTTTCTTGGCGCCACCCTTGTCGCGCTCAATCGCTATCGCCAGACGCTCGACTGAACGCATCCATAACGAAGCCGGGGCCGCCGCTTTCGCGGACGGCCCCGATCTCCATGGCTCGATTTCCATGGGAAGAACCTTGCGCCTATCGGCGTGCGGCGTCCCTGATACTGTCCTTGGCGGAGCCGAAGGCGTTCTGGACCTTGCCCTCCGCCTTGTCGAGCTTGCCGTCGGCCTGAAGCTTCTTGTCGCCGGCAACCTTTCCGGCGGCGTCCTTCACAGCGCCCTTGGCCTGCTTCGCTGCGCCTTCGATACGATCCTTGTCCATTCCGGTACTCCTTTTCTGCACCATCATTGGTCTCGCCGATAAAACGCACGAAGCTGGAAAAGGTGCAAAAATCAGCGTGAAAGTTTCCGAAAGCGGATAGATTGCTCCAAAGCAATCCGGGAGAGCCACCATGCCGAACATCGCCGCGCATCTTCGCCACCATGCGAGGTTCTATGTGGCGCTGCTGGCGGGCGTCGTCGTCTGGTTCGCGACCACGGGTCTGTTCGCCATCCCGCTGCGCTTGTCGATCGCGGGCGACAGTGCCTATGCGCTTTACCTCGCAATCATGTTCACGAACATGGTCCCGCTAAAGCCCGACCATCTCCGCAAGCGTTCCGAATATGAAGACGAAGGCATTCTGTTGATCTTCCTGATTACCCTTGCGGCGGTCGTCCTCAGCCTCGGCGATATTTTCGTTATCCTGAATGCCGGCGAGCGCCCGTCCATGCCTTATCTGGTCCTCGCGCTCGGCGGCGTTCCGCTCGGCTGGCTGACGCTTCACATGGTCATGGCCGCGCATTACAGCCACATCTTCTACAGGGGCGTGGTCAATGGAAAGATCCGCACCGATACCGGCGGGCTCGATTTTCCCGGCACGAAGGAACCGACCTATTGGGAGTTTCTCTACTATTCCTTCGTCATCGGCATGACGGCACAGACATCCGATACCGAAGTCACCTCCACGCGGATGCGCAGGCTGACGCTCGGCCATGGCGTCGTCTCGTTCTTCTACAATACGGTCCTGCTCGCGCTCGCCGTCAACGTCGTCGTCAGCCTGGTGAAGTGAAGGTCAAAGGCTGAACAGTTTGCCGGGATTGAGGATGTTCAGCGGATCGAGCGCCTGCTTGATGGCGCGCATGACGGCGATGCCCTGCCCGTGTTCGGCCTCGAGGAAGCTCATCTTGCCTTCGCCGATCCCGTGTTCACCGGTACATGTACCGTCGAGCGAAAGCGCGCGCATCACCATGCGGTCGTGAATGCGCTGGGCCTCGGCGACCTCCGCGGCGTTCTCCGGATCGACCAGCATGATCAGATGAAAATTGCCGTCGCCGACATGGCCGACAATGGGCGCCACCAACGGCGAGGCAGCGAGATCTTCCTTGGTACCGCGCACAGCTTCCGCCAGTCGCGAGATCGGCACACAGACATCGGTGATCATACCCTTCTTGCCGGGCTGAAGCGCCAGCGCCGCATAGAGCGCATTGTGCCGCGCTTCCCATAGCCTTGTGCGATCCTCCGGCTTCACCGCCCATTCGAAAGCACCGCCGCCATGTTCCGTCGCAATGGCGCCGAAGCGTTCCGCCTGCTCGGCGACCGACGCCTCGCTGCCGTGAAACTCGACGAGGATCAGTGGCGTCTCCGGCAATGATAGCTTCGAATAGCGGTTGCAGGCCGCGACCTGCACCTCGTCCAGAAATTCGATCCGCGCCACCGGCAGGCCGGACTGAATCGTTTCGATGACGGCGTCGATTGCACCTTCGAATTCGGCGAACGAAACGACGCCGGACGAAATCGCTTCGGGAATGCCGTAAAGCCTCAGCGTCAGCTCGGTGATGATGCCGAGCGTTCCTTCGGAACCGACGAGAAGCCGCGTGAGGTCATAGCCTGCCGCCGACTTCCGCGCCCGCCGCGCCGTGCGCACCACGCTGCCATCGGCCATGACGGCGGTGAGGTTCAGCACATTCTCGCGCATGGTGCCGTAGCGCACCGCATTGGTGCCCGAGGCGCGCGTCGCCGCCATACCGCCGAGGCTTGCATCCGCTCCCGGATCGATCGGGAAGAAGAGCCCCATGTCGCGCAGATAGGCATTCAGCGCCTTGCGCGTGACGCCTGCCTCGACATGCACATCGAGGTCGGCCGCATTGACCTCAAGGATACGGTTCATGCGGGAAAGATCGAGTGACAACCCGCCATGCGGCGCCGAGATGTGGCCTTCCAGCGAGGTGCCGGTACCGAAGGCGATCACCGGAAAGCGATGCTTCGCGCAGATGCGGACGATGCCCGCGACCTCCTCGGTGGAGGTTGCGAAGGCGACGGCGTCGGGCGGGATCACGGGATGCCAGCTTTCGTCGCGCCCATGCGCCTCGCGCAAAGGCAGCGAAGTCGTCAGCCGATCGCCGAGAAGCGCGCGCAGTTCGGCGATGGCTGCGTTCGTTTCCGTCGCATTCAAGGCCGGTGTCGCGCTCATCTATGCCTCCTGGATCAGCGGCTCGATATAGACCGCCGTTCCATAGGCAACGATCTCGCTCATCATCTGTGCCATCTCGCTCGAATCGAAACGCATCATGATGACGGCATTGCCGCCCATGTCCTGCGCGGCTTGCTTCAGCCTGTCGATCGCGTGCTGGCGGGCGGTTTCGATCAGTTGCGTATATTCGGGAATCTCGCCGCCGAAGATCGAGCGCAGGCCGGCAAGCATGTTGAAGCCGATGCCACGGCTGCGAACGACGACGCCGAAGCATTCGCCGAGCGTCTCTCTGACCCTGTATCCCGCGATATTTTCCGTCGTCGCGACAATCATCGAACCGTCCTCCCCGGTTTGCAACCAGCCCGACGCAATCTATCATGTCCGCGCCGGGGAGGGACAAAATGACCGTGAAAATCGAGGCGCCTGTCGAATGCCCGCTGCGCGAGGTCGAAGCCCGATGGGTCGATCTCAACGGCCATATGAACATGGCCTATTACCACCTGCTCTTCGATGAATCGCTGGACAAGCTCTTCACCGATCTCGGCATCGGCTGGGACTATACGCAATCGGGGGCGGGCTCCAGTTTCACCGCCGAAGTCCATGTCTGCTATCTCGACGAAATGCTAAAGGGAGATCCCGTCCGGATCACCTATCAATTGCTCGACTGGGACGCCAAGCGCATCCATGTCTTCGGACGCATGTATCATGCCGCCAAAGGCTATCTCGCCGCGACGTCCGAGCAGATGTGCGTCCATGTCGACATGACGACGCGGCACGTCTCGCCCTTTCCCGACGCGCAGCAGACAAGGATCGCCGCGATGATGGAAGCGCATCGCGTCCTGCCCCGTCCCGAACAGGCCGGCCGCGTGATCGGGATCAGGCGGAAGGCGGTGGAATAGGAAGTTCGGGTTCTTTTTCGACGCTCGTCTTCGCCGGCATGAAATTCTTCGAAAGGGCGTGATAGACGCCTTCCTTGCAGACGAGGCGCGATGTTCCCTGCGCGATCAGCGCCGTCAGCATCAGCGGCACCAGAAGCTCGTGGCTGCCCGTCATTTCGGAAACGATGACAAAGGCCGTGATCGGCGCCTGCACCACACCGGTGAAATAACCGACCATGCCGAGAAGGACCAGCGCGCCCACCGGTGTCGTCGGAAAGAAGCGCGAGATATCGGCGCCGATTCCCGCCCCGACGGATAGCGACGGCGAGAAGATGCCGCCCGGCAATCCGCAAATCGAGGACAGCGCGGTCGCCATCAGTTTCAACGGCGCGTAGACGACGGAAAGTTGTTCCGTTCCATGAAGCGCGGCTTTCGCCTGCTCATATCCGGTGCCGTAGATCGCGCCGCCCGACAGCAGCCCACAAAGCGCGACAGCAAAACCGCAGACCGCCGCGAAAGCGACCTTGTTGTCTCCGATCAGCTTCCCCAGACGGCCCGGCAGGCCCGCACCGAAGAGAACGAGGATGCGCGAGAACACCCCGCCCGCGAGGCCGCCGACGACGCCGCAGACCGGAACGGCCATCCAGTCCTGCCAGCCGAGCAGGATGTCACCCGTCGTGCCGAAATAGGTGTAGTTGCCAAGAAGCGCCATCGAGGTGATGCCGGCCGCGATGATCGTGCCGATGATGAGGCCGCTCGTTTTCATCTCGAAGCTGCGGCTCATTTCCTCGATGCCGAAGACGATGCCGGCCAGCGGCGTGTTGAAGGCGGCGGCGACGCCAGCTGCCGAGCCCGCGAGAATGAGCCCCGGCTGATAGCGGCGCGACACACGGCCGAGCGCGAACATGACCGAAGCGCCGACCTGAACCGTCGGGCCCTCGCGGCCGGTGGAAGCGCCGACGAGAAGCCCCATCAAGGTCAGCAATATCTTTCCGGCCGCGATCCTGAGCGAGACGAGCCTGCTGCGCTCTTCGGTGCCCGAGAGAGCGCGCGCGGCGATCGCTTGCGGAATGCCGCTACCGCCCGAATTCGGGAAATAGCGATTGGCGAGATAAACGGTGGCCGCAAAGCCGAGCGGGGTCAGGAAAAGCGGCCCCCAGGGGGCGAGCGCCAGAAAACGATGGAATTCGAGCTGGGCGCGATCCGACAGGATGGCCAGCAGGACGGCGACGGCGCCCACCGCGAGGCCACCCGCCACGAAGAGCAGCCTTCGCTGCCAGCGCCGGGAATAGACATAGAAAAGCCGGGCGCGGCGGGAGGTAATGAGGGACATGGGACGCCGATCCGTCGCACTTGCAGGGAGACCTCTGGACTTCTATGTATCCGGGGCAGCGCGCGAAACCAAGCGGCGATGGCCATTTCCGGGCCCTGCGGGCGAAATAAGCGGCCCGTGCTATACTGCGCGAATCCTCATTTCCGGCACCTGTACAGCATGACCAGCGACCCCTTCGACCTTGGGGCTATTCCCGAAGAGACGACCGCGCGCTCGACCAGCGCAGCGGCGGTTGCGGCCATGCATGCCCCCTATCTCGAAGGGCTCAACGCCGAGCAGCGCGAAGCCGTCGAAGCGCTGGACGGCCCCGTTCTGGTGCTGGCCGGCGCAGGCACGGGCAAGACGCGCGTGCTGACGACGCGGCTGGCGCATCTCCTCGCGACGCGACGCGCCTGGCCCAATCAGGTTCTGGTCGTGACTTTCACCAACAAGGCTGCGCGCGAGATGAAGGAGCGCATCGGGCGGCTCATCGGCGGCGTGGTCGAGGGCATGCAGTGGCTCGGCACCTTCCATGCGATCGGCGCGAAGATGCTGCGCCGTCATGCTGAGCTTGCGGGGTTGCGACCGGATTTCACGATCCTCGATGCCGACGATCAGGTGCGCCTGATGAAGCAGGTGATCGAGGCCGAGGGCATCGACGAAAAGCGCTGGCCGGCGCGCCAGCTCGCCTCCCATATCGACGGCTGGAAAAACCGGGGGCTTACGCCCGGCAAGGTGCCGGCGGGCGAAGCGCAAGCCTTCGCCAACGGCAAGGGGGCGGAACTCTATCAAGCCTATCAGCTTCGCCTGAAGGTACTGAACGCCGTCGATTTCGGCGACCTGCTGCTCGAAATGCTGCGCATCTTCCAGGAGCATCCGGAAGTGCTCGCCGAATATCAGGACCGCTTCAAATACATGCTGGTCGACGAGTACCAGGATACCAACGTCGCGCAATATCTCTGGCTGCGGCTTCTCGCGCAGAAAAACAGGAATGTCTGCTGCGTCGGCGACGACGACCAGTCGATCTATGGCTGGCGCGGCGCGGAGGTCGACAACATCCTGCGTTTCGAGAAGGACTTTCCCGGCGCCAAGGTGATCCGCCTCGAACGCAATTACCGCTCGACGCCGCATATTCTCGGCGGCGCTTCCGGCCTCATCGCGGCCAATGAATCCCGCCTCGGCAAGACGCTGTGGACCGACGTCAACGAGGGCGAGAAGATCCGCATCTCGAGCTATTGGGACGGCGAGGAAGAGGCGCGCAACATCGCCGAAGAGATCGAGAGCCTGCAGCGCAAGGGGAACATGTTGCACGAGATGGCGATCCTCGTGCGCGCTTCCTTCCAGATGCGCGAGTTCGAAGACCGCTTCATCAATCTCGGCATTCCCTATCGTGTCGTCGGCGGCCCGCGCTTCTATGAGCGCGCCGAAATTCGCGATGCCAATGCCTATCTGCGCCTCGTCGCACAGTCGGACGACAATCTCGCCTTCGAGCGCATCGTCAACAAGCCGAAGCGTGGTCTGGGCGATGCCGCGCTGCAGACGATCCACCGTCTCGCCAACGCGCAAGGCGTCTCGCTGATGCGCGCCGCGCGCGAACTCATTACGACGGAAGAGCTGAAGCCCGCGCCGCGCCGCTCTCTGGCCGGCTTCGTCGAAATGGTCGAGCGCTGGCGTTCGCTCGTTCCGGGCATGCCGCATACGGAACTCGCGGAGATCATCCTCGATGAGTCCGGCTACACCGAGATGTGGCAAAACGACAAATCCGCCGACGCGCCGGGCAAGCTCGACAACCTGAAGGAACTCGTGCGTTCCATGAACGGGTTCGACAGCCTTGCGGGCTATCTCGAACACATCTCGCTCGTCATGGAAATCGAGTCGCAGGATTCCGGCGACAAGGTCAACCTGATGACGCTGCACAGCGCCAAGGGCCTCGAATTCGACACGGTGTTTCTGCCCGGTTGGGAGGAAGGCCTGTTCCCGCATCAGCGCTCGCTCGACCAGAGCGGCGTCGCGGGCCTCGAGGAGGAACGCCGCCTCGCCTATGTCGGCATCACGCGGGCGCGCAAGCTCGCCTTCATTTCCTTCGCCGCCAACCGCCGCATTCATGCGCTATGGCAGAGCGCCATCCCGTCGCGTTTCATCGATGAATTGCCGAAGGACCATGTCGAAGTGACCGAAAGCGCGATGGGCGCATCGAGCTTCCAGAACTACGCGCCGAGCCGTTTCGCGCAGGACTTCGCGTCGGGCAGCAATTATTCGAGCCCCGGCTGGAAGCGCGCGCAGGGGATGACCGGCACGACATCGAAAGTGCGCCCGCCGCAATTCGAGGTCCATGCCGAACTCGTTGCGACCAGCGACCCCGCCGCCGAGAGCTATCGCAAGGGCGAGCGCGTCTTCCACCAGAAGTTCGGCTATGGCGAAGTGACCTCGATCGACGGCAACAAGCTCACCGTCGATTTCGACAAGGCCGGCCGCAAGAAGGTCATCGACAGCTTCCTCGAGCGGGTCTGAACGATGCCGCTCTGGAAGGCGTCCTTCGTCGTGCCTTACGCCCTGGCCGAAATGTTTTCGGAGGCGCTCGAAGGCGCCGCCTTTCCCGAAGCGCTTGCCGTCTCCACCAGTGAAGCCCATCCCGGCGAAGGCCCTCTCGTCCGCACCGCCTCCGACTGGAACGAAGTCGAGGCGCATGGGCTGTGGCGCGTCGAGGCGCTTTACGACGCCGCGCCGGATGCCGGCACGTTGCGGGCGTTCCTCGCCCATGTAGAGAGCGAGAGCGGCGTCAAGGCTGAAGAGTTCACGATCGAACCTGTGCCCGAAATCGACTGGGTGACGCGCTCGCTCGAAGGGCTCGACCCGGTGCGCGCCGGGCGCTTCTTCATCCATGGCAGCCACGACGCCGACAGGGTTCCGGCAGGCGTCATTCCGATCCGCATCGACGCTGCGCAGGCCTTCGGCACCGGCCATCACGAAACGACGACGGGCTGCCTCGAATTCATTTCGGAATTCGTCCGACCCGGCCGGCGCCTCAATGCACTCGACATCGGCACCGGAACGGGGGTGCTTGCCATCGCCATCGCAAAGCTCGCGCATTGCAACGTGCTGGCGAGCGACATCGATCCGGTCGCGGTGCGCATCACGCGGGAAAATGCGCGCGTGAACGGCGTCGCGCCCTTCATCACGTCAGTGACCGCGAAGGGTTTCGGCCACCCTGCCCTTCATGCCCGCGCGCCTTACGACCTCATCGTCGCGAATATCCTCGCCCGCCCCCTCGTTTCCCTCGCACCCGCCTTTGGCGCACATCTGAAACTCGGCGGAACGCTCATCCTCTCCGGCATCCTCGGAACGCAGGAGACGATGGTGACAAGCGCGCTGCGCTCGCAGGGGCTCTTCCTCAAGGCGCGGAAACCGATGGGGGATTGGGTGACGCTGAGGGTTCAGGGATAAAACCTTGGCCCAGTTGCCCCGCCCCGGCATCGCCCCTACATTTGACCCATGTTCCAGACTTTCGACGATACGGCGGACCCCGCCCTTGGGATCGAGCGCGCGAAACGGCTCCGCGAGGAGCTGAAGAAGCGTGGCCTCGACGGCTTCCTCATCCCCCGCTCCGACGAGCATCAGGGCGAATATGTGCCGCCCCATGCCGAGCGATTGCACTGGCTCACCGGCTTTACCGGATCGGCGGGCATGGCCGTCGTCCTGCTGGACAAGGCCGCGATCTTCGTCGACGGACGCTACACATTACAGGTCCGCAATCAGGTCGATGTCGCGAGTTTCGAGCCGAAGTCGTTGATCGACGAGCCGCCCGTACGCTGGATCGAGCAGAACCTCACGAAAGGCGCGAAGCTCGCCTACGACCCATGGCTCCATACGGTCGATGCCGTCGCACGTTACAAGGCCGCCGCCGAGAAGGCCGGCGCGTCGCTGGTGCCCGTCGAGAGCAATCCGCTCGACGCCGTCTGGGCCGACCAGCCGGAGCCGCCGACGGCGCCTGTCCTTCCGCACGCGCTCGAATTCGCGGGCGAGCCGGCCGCCGACAAGATCAGGCGCATCGCCAACGGGTTGATGAGCGACGATGTCAACGCCGTCGTTCTCACCATGCCGGACTCGATCGCCTGGGCGTTCAACATTCGCGGCAGCGATGTGCCTCATACGCCGCTGCCACTCGCCTTCGCGATCCTGCATGAAGATGGCCGCGCCGATCTCTTCATCGACGAGCGCAAGCTCGGGCCGGAGGCGCGCGCGCATCTGAAGCCTCTCGCCTTCATTCATCCGCGCGGCAAGCTTCTCGCCGCGCTCGACGAACTCGGGCAGCGCAAGGCGACCGTGCTGGTCGATCCGGCAACCTGCGCCAGCGCGATCCATGACCGGCTGAAGGCGGCGGGCGCCGAGGTAAAGCGCGGAACCGATCCTTGCGAACTGCCGAAGGCCTGCAAGAACGAGGCGGAGATCAAGGGTACGCGCGCCGCGCATCTGCGCGACGGTCGCGCCTTGACGAAGTTTCTCGCCTGGGTCGGAACGGAAGCGCCGAAAGGCGGCGTCGACGAGATCGCGGCGGCAAAGAAGCTCGAAAGCTTTCGCGCCGAGACGAACGAGTTGCGCGACCTGAGCTTCGACACGATTTCCGGCGCGGGAGCCAATGGCGCGATCGTCCATTACCGCGTCACGACGGCGACCAACCGGCCGCTTCAGCGCGGCGAACTTTTCCTCGTCGATTCCGGTGGACAATATCTCGACGGCACGACGGATGTGACGCGCACCGTCGCCATTGGTGAAGCGTCGGCCGAGCAGCGCGACCGTTTCACCCGCGTGCTGAAAGGCCATATCGGCATCGCCACCGCGCGCTTCCCGGAAGGGACGTCGGGTGCGCAGCTCGACGCCTTCGCGCGCATGGCGCTGTGGAAGGCCGGGCTCGACTACGACCACGGCACGGGCCATGGCGTCGGCTCCTATCTCTCGGTGCATGAAGGCCCGCAGCGCATCTCGAAGATGGGCGGCGTGCCGCTGAAGCCCGGCATGATCGTCTCGAACGAGCCCGGCTACTACAAGACCGGCGCCTATGGCATCCGCATCGAAAACCTGCTCGTCGTGACGCCGCCTGCAATGATCGAGGGCGGCGAACGCCCGATGCTCTGCTTCGAAACGCTGACGCTGGCGCCGATCGATCTCGCCTGCGTCGAGCGCTCGCTTCTCACGCAGGACGAAGCCGACTGGCTCAATGCCTACCACGCCCGCGTGCGCGCGGCGCTGACACCGGGGCTCGATGAGGCGACACTCTCCTGGCTGAAGGACGCGACGCGGGCGATTTGATCGGCTCTTTCCCCACCCACTCTCTCAATCGTCATGGCCGGGCTTGTCCCGGCCATCCACGTCTTGCCTGCTTCATGAAGAAAGTCGTGGATACGCGGCCACCTTGGTTTAAAGGAGGGCCCGCGCATGACGAGTATGGAAAAGGCGACCCTACCCGCCCGCCATCTCGATCCATTCGTCTTCCGAGATGACCTTGACGCCGAGCGCCGCCGCCTTGGCGAGTTTCGAGCCGGCGTCGGCGCCAGCCACCAGCAGGTCGGTCTTTGCGGAGACGGAACCCGCAACCTTTGCGCCGAGCTGCTCCGCGCGAGCCTTCGCTTCCGAGCGCGTCATGCGTTCCAGCGAGCCGGTGAAGACGACCGTCTTGCCGGCGACCGGCGAGGATGTTTCCTGCGCCGGGAGCGGAAGGGCCTTCACGCCCGCCTTCTGTAGCGCGGCCAGGGCCTCGCGGTTGTGTTCTTCGGCGAAGAAATCGACCAGCGCTTCGGCCAGCACGTCGCCGACACCGTCGATGCTCAGGAGATCGCGCCAGGCGTCGCTTTCGCGGTCGGCGGCCTTTTCCATTTCCGCGATGAAATGGTCGAGCGTGTCGTAGCGCCGCGCGAGAAGCCGCGCGTTGGTTTCGCCGACATGGCGGATGCCGAGCGCGAAGATGAAGCGATCGAGGTCGATCTCGCGGCGGCCGTCGATCGCCTTGAAGAGATTGGCAGCGGAGGTCGGCCCCCAACCCTCGCGGTCCTTCAGCTTCTTGAGGCTCTTCCTGTCGCGCTCTTCCAGCGTGAAGATGTCGGCCGGCCGCGTGATCAGTCCATCTTCATAAAAGGCCGCGATCTGCTTTTCGCCCAGACCTTCGATGTCGAAAGCATTGCGCGAGACGAAATGGCGAAGCCGCTCCATCGCCTGCGCCGGACAGATGAGGCCGCCCGTGCAGCGGCGCACCGCATCGACCTTGCCGGTCTTCTCGTTCGTCTCGCGCACCGCGTGACTGCCGCAGGCCGGACAACGATCGGGGAATTTGAAGTGCCGCGCGTTTCTCGGACGCTTCTCCTCCACCACGCGCACGATCTGCGGGATGACGTCGCCCGCGCGCTGCACGACAACCGTATCGCCCAGGCGCACGCCGAGGCGTTCGATCTCGTCTTCATTGTGGAGCGTTGCGTTGGAAACGACAACGCCACCGACGGTGACGGGCATCAATCGCGCGACGGGCGTCAGCGCACCGGTGCGGCCAACCTGAATGTCGATGCCTTCGAGGACCGTCATCGCCTGCTCGGCGGGGAACTTGTGCGCAAGCGCCCAGCGGGGCGAGCGTGAGACGAAACCCAGACGCTGCTGCCAGTCGAGCCGGTTCACCTTGTAGACGACGCCGTCGATGTCGTAGCCGAGGCTCGCGCGGTTTTCCTCGATCTCGTGATAGAAAGCCAGAAGCTCTTCCGCAGAGGTGCAGACGCGGAAGAAGGGATTGACCTCGAACCCCCAGTGTCTGAATTTTTCGATCATGCCGGAATGCGTATCGGCGGGAAGCTCGCTGACATCGCCCCAGGCATAGGCGAAGAAACGCAAAGGACGTGAGGCCGTGATCTTCGGATCGAGCTGGCGCAAGGATCCCGCCGCCGCATTGCGCGGATTGGCGAAGCGGGGTTTACCAGCCTTTTCCTGCCGCTCGTTCAGCGCCTCGAAATCCTTGTGGCTCATATAGACTTCGCCGCGCACCTCGAAGACATCCGGCGCGCTCCGGCCCTTGAACTTTTCCGGCACGTCGTCGATGGTCTTCAGATTTTCGGTGACGTTCTCGCCCTCGCGTCCGTCGCCGCGCGTCGCGCCGACGATGAAGTGCCCCTTCTCGTAGCGCAGCGACGCCGAGAGACCGTCGATCTTCGGCTCGGCCGTCACTTCGAGGACGATGTCGTCTTTCAGGTTCAGAAAACGACGGATGCGATTCCAGAATTCGGTGACGTCCGCGTCCTCGAAGCCGTTCGAGAGCGAGAGCATCGGCACTTTATGCTCGACCTTGCCGAAGGCTTCCGTAGGCGCCGCGCCGACGCTCTTCGACGGACTGTCGTCGCGCACAAGTTCGGGATAGCGCTTCTCGATGGCGTCGTTGCGTTTCCTGAGCGCGTCATAAGCGGCGTCGGAAATTTCCGGTGCGTCTTTCTGGTAATAGAGCCTGTCGTGGCGGGCGATTTCCTTGGCAAGCCGCTCCAGCTCCGCGGCGGCTTCCTCGAAGGTGAGCTCTTCCACGGGTTTGTCGTTGGCGCTCTCGCTCACGGATGGCTCTCGATCAATCTGTCTGCGGCGGCGCGGGCTTCGTCGGTCACCGTGGAGCCCGCCAGCATGCGGGCGATCTCCTCGCGGCGATCCTGACGGTCGAGCACGTCGACCCGCGTCGCGACTTTCGCCGTTTTCGATTTCGCCTCGCCGCCCTTCGAAATGCGCAGATGGTGCTGCGCGCGGGCCGCGACCTGCGGCGAGTGGGTCACGACCAGAACCTGCGCGGCCTTTGAAAGTTCCGCGAGGCGAAGGCCGACGGCTTCCGCGACCGCGCCGCCGACACCGGCATCCACTTCGTCGAAGATCAGCGTCGGGGCGCTTCCGCGCGAGGCGAGCGCCACCTTCAGCGCCAGCACGAAACGCGAAAGCTCGCCGCCGGAGGCGATCTTGATCAGCGGCCCAAGCGGCGCGCCGGGATTGGTCGATATCAGGAAAGAAACGCGGTCGAGTCCATCCGGGCCGGCGTCGTCCGGCGATACCACCGTCACCTGCGTCTTGAAGGTCGCCTTGTCGAGTTTCAGCGGCTTCAATTCGCGGGCAACTTCCTGATCGAGTTTCGCCGCGATCTTCTGGCGCGCGGCCGAAAGTGCCTCGGCGGCTTTCAGATATTCAGCGCGAGCGATATCGGCGGCCTGCGACAGCTTTGCGAGCTTGGCTTCCCCGCCCTCGATCTCGGTCAGTTGTTCGCGCAGACGATCAGCGAGCGCCGCCAGGTTGTCGACCGCGACATTGTGCTTGCGGCCCGCCGCGCGGAGCGCGAAGAGCCGCGTCTCGGCGCGTTCGAGACGCGCGGGGTCGAACTGCAGCGCGCGCATGGCGCGTTCGATTTCGTCGCGCGCGTCGGCCGCTTCGACCAGCGTACGGTCGAGCGCGGCGATGCCCGCGTCGAGGCGGCCACCCGTCTGCTCGGCGGCGCGGGAGAGACGCCGCAGCGCCTGGTTGAGCCGCGCCTCGAGGCCGCCATCGCCCGAAAGCGCATCCTGCGCCTCGGCGAGATCGACGGCGATCTTTTCGGACGCCATCATCAGCGTGCGCTCCTCGGCGAGTTTCGTTTCCTCGCCGGGCTCGGGCGCAAGTTCGTCGAGTTCGCCGACGACGTGGCGCAGGTAATCCTGCTCGGCACGCGCCTTGGCGAGCGAGGCTTCGTGCTCGGCATAGGCAAGGCGGGCTTCCGCCGCCGCGCCCCAGAGCTTGCGCACCTCGGCGGCTTTCGCTTCGAGGCCGCCGAAAGCGTCGAGCACCGCGCGATGGCCGGAGACGTCGAGCAGGCCGCGCTCGTCATGCTGACCGTGGATTTCGACGAGTTCGTCGCCGACCTGGCGCAGCAAGCCGACGCTCACCGGCTGGTCGTTGATGAAGGCGCGCGTGCGGCCATCCTTCGCCTGTACGCGGCGCAGAATGAGATCGCCTTCGGCGTCAAGACCGTTGTCGCGGAGGATGGTACGGGCGGGATGATCGGCGGGCACGTCGAAGACGGCCGTGACGCTGCCCTGCTCGGCACCCTGGCCGACAAGGCCGGAATCGGCGCGCGCGCCGATCGCAAGTCCCAGGGCATCGAGAAGAATGGATTTGCCCGCGCCGGTTTCCCCGGTGAGCGCGCACAGACCGCGCGCGAGCGCCAGTTCGAGCCTATCGATGAGCACTATATCCCTGATCGACAGCGCCGATAGCATGAGGACGAGCCTCTAACTAAAAGACCGTATGCCAGGCCTTGCTGATCCAGGAGTCCTTGTCCTCGACGGGCTTCAATCCCTGACCGGCGAGAAGGTTGTAACTGTCCTGATACCAGTCGCTGCCCGGATAATTATAGCCGAGGATCGCCGCCGCCGTCTGCGCCTCGGGCTTGATGCCGAGCGAGAGATAGGCTTCGACGAGACGATGCAATGCCTCCGGCACATGGGTCGTCGTCTGATACTTTTCGATGACGACGCGGAAACGATTGATCGCCGCGATGTAGTCCCGCTTGTTCAGATAGTAGCGGCCGATCTCCATCTCCTTGCCGGCGAGATGGTCGCGCGTCAGATCGAGCTTGAGGCGGGCGTCGCGCGCATATTCGGTTTGCGGAAAACGCTGGACGATGACGGTGAGCGCGGCCAGCGCGTCCTGCGTCATCTTCTGGTCGCGGCCGACGTCGGAAATCTGTTCGTAGTAGCAGAGCGCCACCAGATAATAGGCGTAGGCGACGTCCTTGCTGCCGGGATGGAGCGAGATGTAGCGCTGCGCGGTCAGCACGGCGTCGTCGTAATTGTTGACCTTGTAGTCGGAATAGGCGGCCATCAGCGTCGCGCGGCGGGCCCAGATCGAATAGGGATGCTGGCGCTCGACTTCCTCGAATTCCTTCGCTGCCTTCTGGTAGTCACCGTCGGCCATGTAGTCCATGGCCTTGTTGTATATCTGTTCGACCGGCCGCTCTTCATAGGGCAGTTCCTCATCCGACGAACAGCCGCCGAGAAGGCCCAGCGAAAAGACGACGAGAGCGCCGACGACGGCGAGACGCAGCCCGCCGAGCCATGCACCTGCGGCATCCGCATAATTCGTCCGCGAGATCGGGTTGGTCAGAAGAGCCTCACGCATGCCGGTCCAGGTCCATTTCATTCGGTCGTCCGGCAGGATTGCCCGAAAAGAGATTTCGGAACAAGGCCATATCGAAGCGAGTCCGGAGGCTGTCGGATCGCGGGGTCCCCCCTCGCCCGACCGTGCCAGTGCATGTTTCTAGCCCAAACGGGCGCGGGAAACCATAGCGGCACGTGGCCGGGAAGATGAATTGTCGGTGGGGAAAGGCCGAGCGGGTTACTCGGCCGGAATCGCCTGAACCCGGCGCGGATCCGACGCCATGCCGGTAGCCAGATCGACGATCTCATAGGCCGAGGCATCGGCGAAAAGCGCACGAAGCACACGATTATTCATCGCATGACCGGCGCGCAGACCCTCGTAACGCCCGATCAGGGGCGCTCCGGCCAGCGCAAGATCGCCAACGGCATCGAGCACCTTATGGCGCACGAATTCATCGTCGAAACGCAGGCCCTCTTCGTTGAGGACTTCGTCGCCGTCGACGACAATCGTATTCTCAAGCGAACCGCCGAGGCCGAGGCCCATCTGCCACATCGCTTCCACATCCTTCAGGAAACCGAAGGTACGGGCGCGCAGAATTTCGTCCTTGAAAGACGGGTCGTTGAAATCCGCTTCGATCGTCTCATGGCCGATGACGGGATTGTCGAATTCGATCTCGAAGGCGAGCTTGAAACCGGCGCCCGGCAGCAACGCTGCGCGCTTCAACCCGTCCTCGACGACGACCGGCTTCAGGATGCGGATGGCGCGGCGCGGCGCGGCAAGCGCCTTCAGGCCGATCGCCTCGATCGTTTCGATGAAAATCTGCGAGCTGCCATCCATCACCGGAATTTCCGGTCCGTCGATCTCGATCAGCAGATTGTCGATGCCGAGGAAAGAAAGCGCGGCCATCAGATGCTCGACAGTGCTGATCGACGTCCCCGCCTCGTTGCGGATGGCGGTCGAGAGCGTGGTGTCGCCGACATGGTCGAAACGCGCCGGCAGGTCCGTGACGCTGCGGTCGCGCGTACCAAGATCGGTGCGGCGGAAGACGAGGCCGAAGCCCGCGGCGGCGGGATGCATGTCCATGCGGATGGGGCGACCCGTATGCAGGCCGATGCCCTCGATCACGACCGGAGCGGCAAGCGTCATCTGCGGACAGGCGACAGCGGCAACGCGCTCGCGGCGATGGGCCCGCGCCTCTTCCAGCATGATGGTTTCGAATTCGGTCTTGCGCACTGTCTCGGCCCTGTTATCCGCGAATGCCCCATTGCGGTTCTAGCAGCGCGACGAATCCGTCACAAATAACAGTTTCTTACGGATTGTTACGGTGCAGCATTTTTCACAAGCCATTGATTTCACAAACAAAACCTCGCCCAACCGGACTGGGAGTCCGAACCGGGCGAGGTTTGCCGAAAGCGCCCCCCGCGGGCGCAGGTCGTAGAGGCGTCAGTTAGCCTGGCGCCTCAGGAACGTCGGGATCTCCAGCTGCTCTTCCTCGAAGGAGGGCTGAACGAGCCGGCCTTCGGCCGAGGGGGTCAGGCTCGGCGCGGGCTGCTGCGGCTTAGCCTGTTCCTGGGGCTGCGAACGAACCTGTTCACGAGCCACCGGTTCGCGACGCGGCGCGGCCGGCTCTTCCTCACGGCGACGACCGCCGCCGGTCAGGCGCTCGAAGAGGCTCGGCCCCTTCTTGGGCACGCGGCTCTGCTGAACCGGAACGGGTTTGGCGGCGACATAGCCCTGCTGCTCCGCACGCGCGGTCTGCACCCGGTCGAGATCGCCCGGGATATAGGGCCGCTTCGGCTCGGCGATGACCGCATTGGGCGAGACCACCGGCTCGTCGCGGCGCGCCTGCTGCGGCTGCATGCGGGGCTCCGGCTTGTGGATGATGACTTCCGCTTCGTATTCGTTCGGATCGAAGCCGCCCACTCGCGGCAGCGCACGTTCCGGCTGATCGAAGGAGAAATCGGCGACCGGCTCGACGCGGGATTCCTGCGTCGCCGTGCGCTCCTGCATCGGCTCGGCCTGACGGACCGGCGTTGCGGGCGTGGCCGGACGCGCCGTCGCGGCGAAGGTCGCCGCCTGACGGACCGGAGCACGCTCGGTTGCAACTGCCTTGGCCTGGACGGTTTCGACCGGGCGCTGCTGGTTGCGCTCGTCGACCTCGATACCGGTGGCGACGACGGAGACGCGCATGCGGCCGTCGAGCGCGGGATCGAAAGTCGAACCGACGATGATGTTCGCGTCGGGATCGACCTCGGAGCGGATGCGGTTGGCCGCCTCGTCCACTTCATAAAGAGTGAGGTCCATGCCGCCGGTGATGTTGATGAGAACGCCCTTGGCGCCCTTCATCGACACTTCGTCGAGCAGCGGGTTCGAAATCGCGGCTTCGGCAGCCTCGACCGCACGCTTCTCGCCGGTGGCCTCGCCCGTGCCCATCATGGCCTTGCCCATCTCGTTCATCACGGTGCGCACGTCCGCGAAGTCGAGATTGATGAGACCCGGCTTCATCATGAGGTCGGTGATGCCGGCAACGCCCGAATGGAGCACCTGGTCGGCCATCGCGAAGGCATCCGCGAAGGTCGTATTCTCGTTCGCCACCCGGAAGAGGTTCTGGTTCGGGATGATGATCAGCGTATCGACATACTGCTGAAGCTCGCGGATGCCTTCTTCGGCGAGGCGCATACGGCGCGTGCCTTCGAACTGGAAGGGCTTCGTCACGACGCCGACGGTGAGAACGCCCTGCTGCCGGGCGAGCCGCGCGATCACCGGCGCCGCGCCGGTGCCCGTGCCGCCGCCCATGCCGGCGGTGATGAAGACCATGTGCGCGCCCTGGATGTGCTCGACGATCTCGTCGAGCGCTTCCTCGGCTGCCGCGCAGCCGACTTCGGGACGCGAGCCTGCGCCGAGACCCTCGGTGATCGATGCGCCGAGCTGGATGCGGCGATCGGCCGACGAAAGCGCCAGCGCCTGCGCGTCGGTGTTCGCGACGACGAACTCGACGCCGTCGAGACCCGCCTCGATCATGTTGTTGACTGCATTGCCGCCGGCGCCGCCGACGCCGAACACGGTGATCCGGGGCTTCAGTTCCTTCGCCTGGGGTACCGTCAATTTGATGCTCATCTCAGCCTCCTCGAAACGATTGGGAAAATGGGGGTCCGTCTTGCCGCCCTCACCGGCGGCGCGGCACCCGCATGACCGGGCGGTGCCGCGAGCCGGCCCGTACTTCGTCCCTGGCGCCACCGGCTCTTCGCCCCCTCAAGTGCCCCACACCGGGCATGAATGTCGGTCATGCCCGCCATTAGAAATTCTCCTTCAGCCAGCGGCTGAACTTGCGCAAGCCGCCACGTCCCGCCGCCCCTTCGCCCTCGCCTTCGCCGCCCGCCGCTTCGAGCGGAGAAATCTGCGAGTAGGTCAGAAGACCGGCGCAGGTCGAGAAGGCGGGGCCACCCGTCGCCTCGGCCAGTCCGGTGAGACGGATGGGCTGCCCCACCCGCACCTGCTTGTCGAGCATGCGGCTCGCGAGCTCACGCGCGCCGTTCATCTGGCTCGCGCCGCCCGTCAGCACGACGCGGCGACCGGCGAGGCGGGCATATCCCGAAGCCTCAAGCCTGTCGCGCACCAGCTCGAACGTCTCTTCCAACCGGGGTTGGATGATGCCGGTCAACATCGACCGCGGAATATGATTCGCCGAATCAGCATCGCTCTCACCCACCTGAGGCACGTCAATCATTTCTCTCTCGTCGGACGGACTCGCCAGCGCGCTGCCATAGAGCGTCTTCATGCGCTCCGCATGGGCCAGCGGCGTCGAGAGTCCTCTCGCAATGTCATTAGTAATGTGATTCCCGCCAATAGACACGGAATCGCAATAGACCATCGCACCTTCGAAGAAGACGGAGAGCGACGTCGTGCCGCCGCCCATGTCGATGACGGCAACGCCGAGGTCCATTTCGTCCTCGACCAGGCAAGCGAGACCGCTTGCATAGGGGCTCACCGCAATGCCGGCGACGGAGAGATGGCAGCGCTCGATGCAGAGCTCGAGATTGCGCAAGGGACCGCGCAGCGCACTGACCATATGCACGTCGACACCGAGCTTTTCGCCGAACATGCCGCGCGGATCGCGCACGCCACGGGCGCCGTCGATGCTGTAGTTGGTGGGCAGAGCGTGCAGAACGTCGCGGCCTTCGGGCTGGAAATTCGCCTGGGCATAGCCGATGAGGCGCGTCAGATCGCCATCGGTCACTTCCGGCCCCGGCACAGCGGCCTTCACGCCGACGGTCTGGCTTTTCGGCTCGGCGCCGGAGACGGCGACCACGACATCGCGGATGGTGACGCCAGCCATGCGCTCGGCGGCATCAACCGCGACACGGATCGCCTCTTCGGCGGCATCCATGTCGACCAGTGCGCCGGCGCGAATGCCGCGCGAGACCTGATGGCCGATGCCGATGACGCGAATGGGCGCGTGGCCGTTGGCCATGCGACCCGGTTCAATCTTTGCGATGAAACAGGAGATTTTGCTGGAGCCGACATCGAGTGCCGCGATCGTGCCTGCGCGGCCCGCCGCAACGGGACGCCCCTGGAAACCCTTGGAACCCAGACTGACCATATTCATGTATTGCCCCCACCGCTCACGAAACCGGCCTTCACCGCGCCCACCGTGCCGCCCGAATTCTTCGTCCCGCCATTCTTGTCGCCGACCTTGGCCGCCAACGCATCGCCCCGCTCCGCCATTGCATCCGACGTCAGGGCGACGCTCACGCGATCCGGCAGTCTGAGATCGACTGATTCGATATCGCGCGAAAGAATCTTATATGTCTGATCGAGAGCGACGAGATCGGCAAGCGCCTTTTCGACGCCGACCTCCGGAAGCTTCACGTCGACTCCATTTTCGAAGCGCAGATTCCAGCGGCGATCGCCGACGCGAACGAAGGCGCGCACGCGCGGCAGCAATTGCGGCTGCGTCTGCTGGATCAGGCTGAGGATGTCGTGCGCCTCGCGCGCACCGCCGAAGCCGACCAGGAACGGAAGATTACCGAAGGACTGGACGTTCTCGTCGGTGATCGGTTGCCCGTCGATGTCGACGACGGACAGCGTGCCGCCCCTCTGCCAGATGGCGAAAGGCTGGCGCTCGACGACGTCGATGCGGATCGCATGAGGCAGAAGGCGCGTGACGGTCGCGGACTTGACCCAGTCGACGTGTTCGATGCGCTCGCGGGCGGCCTCCGTGTCGATCGCGAAGATCGGATCGCCGCGCGCAACGCCGAGCGCCGCCAGCAGCGCCTGCGGATCGGCATGATTGCGGCCGGTGACGGTCACATCCTCGACGCTGAAACCGGCAAGTGCGAGGACGCGATTGCCCTGAAAGGCGACTTCGCGCGCCGCCGAGGAGACATGGCCGCCGACGAAGAGGCCGTAGAGGCCGACGCCGACAATGAGGACGACCGTCGCAACGGTGAAGGGACGCATGCCGAAGCTGCCTTCGCGCATCTCCTCGACCCAGCGCATCAGGCCGGAGGCAGGACGCTCGTTGCGACGCCCGAAGCCGCGATCCGCGACCGCACGGCGGCGGCCGGGCGCGATTTTCGACGGGGCGCGTTTTTTCGCCGGCACGGCGCGCACGCCGGTCCGCGAAACTGCCTTGCCGCGGCTTCCACTCACCGATCGCATGATGCGTCCTCCACCATCCAGCTCACGAGTTCGCCGTAGGAATAGCCCGCCAGATTTGCGAGTTCGGGCACCAGCGAGGTCGGCGTCATGCCGGGCTGCGTGTTGACTTCGAGCAGGATCAGCTCGGGCTTGCCCTTGCGCGTATCGTCGAAGCGGAAATCGGCGCGGCTGACGCCACGGCAGCCAAGCGCGCGGTGGGCGGCGAGCGTCACCCGCTGCACTTCCGCATATGCTTCGGTATCGATTTTCGCCGGCACTTCGTGGCTCGATCCGCCGGAGGCATATTTCGCCTCGTAGTCGTAGAACTGCGTGTTCGCCTTGATCTCGGTGACGCCGAGCGTCTCCTCGCCCATGACGGCGCAGGTGAGCTCGCGGCCGGCGATGTAGCGCTCCGCCATCACCTCTTCGCCGAGATCCCAATCAGACGAGGTCAGTTCCGCCGGCGGACGGTTCTCGCCCTTGCGCACGATGAAGACGCCAACGGACGAGCCCTGATTGACCGGCTTGATGACATAGGGCGGCTCGAGGACATGGGCCTTCGCCGCTTCCTCGCGCGGCACAACGACGCTTTCGGCGATCGGCAGACCGGCCGCGCGGAAGATCGCCTTGGCGCGTTCCTTGTGCATGGCGAGCGCGGAAGCCAGCACGCCCGAATGCGTGTAGGGAATATTCAGGATTTCGAGAAGGCCCTGCACGCAGCCATCCTCGCCCCAGCGGCCATGAAGCGCGTTGAAGGCGACGTCGGGCTTCAGCTTCAGAAGCTGATCGGCGAGATCGCGGCCGGCGTCGATTTCGGTGACGCGATAACCCTGCTGGCGCAGCGCGTCGGCGCAGCCGCGCCCCGAGACGAGGCTCACTTCGCGTTCCGGCGACCAGCCGCCCTTGAGAACGGCGACATGCTTCTTGGTCATGCCCGCTCTCCTATCCGCTTGATTTCCCATTCGAGGGTCACGCCGCTTGTCTCCTTGACGCGGGCGCGCACTTCTTCGCCCAGATCCTCGAGGTCGGCGGCGCTCGCATCGGCGAAATTGATGAGGAAGTTGCAGTGAAGTTCCGAGACCTGCGCCCCGCCCTTCACGAGCCCACGGCAACCGGCCGCGTCGATCAGCTGCCAGGATTTATGGCCTTCAGGATTCTTGAAGGTCGAGCCGCCGGTGCGCGTACGGATCGGCTGCGTCTCTTCGCGGCGCGCCGTGATCTCGTCCATGCGCTTCTGGATGTCGGCCTTGTCGCCGGGTTCGCCCTGGAAGATCGCCTCGACAAAAATGAGGTCTTCCGGCGCGCCGCAATGGCGATAGGTGTAATGCATGTCGGCATTGGTGAAGACGTGGCGCCTGCCCTGCCGGTCGAGTGCGACGGCTTCGACGAGAACATCCTTCGTCTCGCGCGTATAGGCGCCGCCATTCATGCGCAGCGCGCCGCCAATCGAGCCCGGAATGCCGCGATAGAATTCGAGGCCGGCGATGCCCGCTTCCTGCGCCGCGCGGGCGAGCGCAACGTCGAGCGCCGCCGTACCTGACCGCAGGCGATGGCCGGGCAGCGCCTCGACCAGGCCGAAGCCCTTGCCGCCGAGGCGGATGACGATGCCGGCGACGCCGCCATCGCGGACGAGCAGGTTCGAGCCGACGCCGATGACGGTGACGGGAATATCGGCGGGCGTGCCCGCGAGGAACGCCGCGAGGTCGTCGGCATCGGCGGGACGGAACAGCACTTCCGCCGGACCGCCGACGCGGAACCATGTCAACGGCGCGAGCGGCGCATTCTCGATCAACTCGCCGCGCACTTTCGGCAGCCGGTCGATCAGAGACGAGGTCGAGGCATGAGCGGCCATCATTTCCCCTTCCCCTTTTTGGCTTTCGGCTTCGCGGTCTTTTCCTTTTTGACGTCCTTCTTCACCTTGGTCTTCTTGCCAAGGGCGGCGAGATCGGCGGGAAGCGCATTCGCCCAATAGGTGATGCTGCCGGCGCCGAGACAGACGACGATGTCGCCGGGCTTTGCGAGTTCCGAAACGAGCTTCGGCAAGGCTTCCGGCCCCTCCAGCGCGATGACGTCGCGATGGCCGCGGTCGCGCAGGCCTTCGACGAGCGAGTCCTTGTCGGCGCCTTCGATGGGCTGTTCGCCCGCCGTATAGACGTCGGCAACGATCACCGTGTCGGCATCGTTGAAGCAGGCGCAGAATTCGTCGAAGAGATTATGAAGGCGCGTGTAGCGATGCGGCTGCACGACGGCGACGATGCGGCCGGCCGTCGCCGAGCGCGCGGCCTGAAGCACCGCCGCGTTCTCGACCGGGTGATGGCCGTAATCGTCATAGATGTCGACGCCGTTCCAGGCGCCGACATGGGTGAAGCGACGCTTCACACCGCCAAAGCTTTCGAGTGCCTTGCGGAACTTCGCTTCCGGAATGCCCATCTGCGTCGCAACGCCGATGGCGGCGAGTGAGTTTAGCATATTGTGGCGGCCATGCATCGGCAGCTTCACCGCCGCGATTTCATGCGCGTCGCCCGTCTTGCGGTCGGTGATCGTCACGTCGAAGACGTTGAGACCCTTTTCGACACGCGGATTGGTGGCGCGGATGTCGGCCTGCGGGCTCGTCCCGTAGGTAATGATGCGGCGGTCGCGGACGCGGCCGATCAGCGCCTGCACTTCCGGATGATCGATGCACATCACGGCGCAGCCGTAAAAAGGCACATTCTCGACGAACGTCAGGAAGGCGTCCTTCGCGGCCTCGAAGGTGCCGTAATAGTCGAGATGCTCGGGATCGATATTGGTGACGATGGCGACGGTCGCGGGCAGCTTGACGAAGGTGCCGTCGGATTCGTCGGCCTCGACCACCATCCATTCGCCGGCGCCGAGGCGCGCATTGGTGCCATAGGCGTTGATGATACCGCCATTGATGACGGTCGGGTCGAGCCCCGCCCCGTCAAGGATCGCGGCGACGAGTGAGGTCGTGGTCGTCTTGCCATGCGTGCCGGCAATGGCGACGCAGGATTTGAGGCGCATCAGCTCGGCGAGCATTTCGGCGCGGCGCACGACAGGCAGGAAGCGCGCGCGGGCTTCGACGAGCTCGGGATTGTCGGATTTGATCGCCGAGGAGACGACGAGCACCTGCGCATCGGCAAGGTTCTTCGCGGCATGACCGACCATCACTTCGATGCCAAGGCCGCGCAGGCGCTTGACGTTCGCGCTGTCGGCGACGTCGCTGCCCTGCACCTTGTAGCCAAGATTGTGCATGACTTCGGCAATGCCGCTCATGCCGATGCCGCCGATGCCGACGAAGTGGATAATGCCTATGTCGAGTGGCGCTGGGCGCATCAACAGCCTCCCTGCGCGAATAAAAGTGGGCCCGGAGACTGAATGTCGTCCGGGGTAGGTGTCAGAGCCTGAATGGCGTGAAACTCACCACGCCCCAGCCGCTCCACGAGATCGGCGAGTTTGCGCACCGCATTGGGCTGGCCTTGTGCGAGCGCCGCCTTTGCCGCGCGCGCAAGCGCATCCGGATCGGCGAAGAGCGCGGCCAGCTTCTCAGCGAGCGCTGCTTCCGTGAAATTCTTCTGTTCGATCATCCAACCGGCGCCGGCGCCTTCAACCTTCTGGGCATTCGCCTTCTGGTCGTTGTCGAGCGAATGCGGCAACGGAACGAGGATCGACGGACGACCGATGACGCAAAGCTCGCTCACCGTCGAGGCGCCGGAGCGGCCGATGACGAGATGCGCGGCGGCGATGCGTTTCGGCATGTCGTCGAAAAAACTCTCGAGCGTCGCGCGGATGCCGGCGCGGTCATAGACCGAACGCACGCGGTCGAGATCTTCCGGCCGCGCCTGCTGCACGACGGCGAGGCGCGCGCGCAAGGAGTCCGGCAGTTGCGCCAGCGCGGCGGGCACGACATCGCTCAGCACGCGCGCGCCCTGGCTGCCGCCAAAAACGAGAAGATGAATGGTGTCCGATGCGCCAGGCGTAGCATAGGGTGCGCCGGCTTCGGCGATCACCGCATCGCGGACCGGATTGCCGGTGACGACAAGACGCGAGGCGTCGCGCGCCTTGAGAAATTTCGGCGCGGCGAAGGTCGAGGCGATCGCCTGCACATAAGGGGCGACGAGGCGATTGACGCGACCGAGCACCGCGTTCTGCTCGTGGACGCAAGTCGGGATGCGGCGCAGCAGCGCGCCCGCGACGGGCGGCAATGTCGGATAGCCACCGAAACCGATCACCACGGAAGGCTCGACGCGGCCGAGAATGCCGAAGGCCTGACCGATGCCGGAAATGATGGCCGGCGCCGACTGCAGGATGCCGGCAAGGCCGCGATTGGTCGGCGTCGCGGACGGCACCGCAAAAATGTCGGCGCCCGGAAAGAGCTTGTCGAAATGCGTTACGCGTTCATCGGTCATCAGGACGATGCGGCGACCACGGCGACGCAGCTCCTGCGCGAGCGCCTGCCCCGGGAAGAGATGACCACCCGTGCCGCCGGCGGCGATGACGATGGGACCTTCGGGGCGGAGCTTCATGCATGCGCCCTCTTGCCGTTGGGCGGCGTTACATGGCTGCCGGCACGACGGCGCGTCAGCGCAAGCAACATCCCCATGGTGTAACCGAGCGCGATCATCGACGAGCCGCCATAGGAAATGAATGGCAACGTCATGCCCTTGGCGGGAATGAGATCGACATTGACCGACATGTTGATGAGCGCCTGCAGGCCGAACAGCGCAATGAGACCGCAGGCGGCGAATTGCACAAAAAGGTCCTGCTCCTCCATCGCCCTGCTCAATGTGCGCATCACAACGAAGGAGAAGACGCCGATGATGAGGAGACCGGAGACGACGCCATATTCCTCCGCCGCGACGGCGAAGATGAAGTCGGTATGGGCGTCGGGAAGAATGCGCTTCACCTCGCCCTCGCCCGGGCCGCGACCGAAAAAGCCGCCGGCGTGGAAAGCGTCGAGCGCGCGGTCGATCTGATAGGTATCGCCCGAATCCGGATTGAGGAAACGATCGACGCGGCTCGCGACATGCGGCATCAGCGTGTAGGCGGCAAGCGCACCGATGATGGCGACCGTGCCGAGCGAAGCGATCCAGCGCCAGGAGAGACCGGCCATGAAGAAGATCGCGCCGAAGACCATCGTCACCAGCATCAACTGGCCGAAATCAGGCTGCATCGCGAGAACGCCGACAACCATCACATAGAGCGTGAGTGCGATGGGTGTACCGGGAAAACCGGGTGTGCGCTGGGCTTCGGCGAACATCCATGCCGCAAGGACGATGAAAGAGGGCTTCACGAATTCGGACGGCTGGATTGCCAGCGGGCCGATCTGCAGCCAGCGGTGCGCGCCCTTCACTTCCGGTCCGATGACCAGCGTCAGGGCCATCAGCGCGAAGGCGATCAGGAAGGTGATCGCGGCGACGCGGCGGACCTGCCGGACATTGAGCAGCGATACGCCGATCATTGTCGCGATGGTCGGTACGAAAAAGAAGAGCTGGCGATAGACGAAATGGAATGGCGGCAGATGAATGCGCATCGCGACCGCCGGGCTCGCGGCGAGCGCCAGAACGCCGCCGATCAGCATCAGGCAGAAGAGCGCGAAGAGCGTCCATTTGTCGACGGTCCACCACCATTCGGCGATCTGGCTGCGGTTGGTGCGCGCGAGACGGATCATGCGGATGCCCTCCCCTTGTCCGAGAGATGCTTCAGCACGAGCGCGCGAAAGGCGTCGCCGCGCACTTCGAAATTCGGATATTGATCGAACGAGGCGCAGGCCGGCGACAGGAGCACGACGCGGAGATCGCCTTCGGCTTCTTCGGCATCGTTCGCGGCACTTTCGACCGCGCGATCGAGCGTCTGGGCACGCGTGTAACCGACCTTGCCTTCGAGGGTGTGGGCGAATTCGTCGGAGGATGCGCCGATCAGGTAGGCATGGCGGACGCGCGGGAAATATTCGATGAGGGTTTCGATACCGCCCTCTTTCGATTTGCCGCCGAGAATCCAGTAGATGTCGTGGTAGGTCGCCAGCGCCTTCGACGCCGCATCGGCATTCGTCGCCTTGCTGTCGTTGACGTAACGCACGCCATCCTGCTCGGCGACGATTTCCATCCGATGGGCAAGACCGGGGAAGGTCTCGAAGGAGGCCAGAATCTTGTCGCGCGGGAAGCCCAGCGCACGCCCGGCCGCATAGGCCGCCGCCGCATTCTGCCAGTTATGCGCGCCGGCCAGCGTCCGCAGCGGGCGGAGGTCGCCCACCTTCTGCGTCTGCGTGCCGGTGCTGTCGTAGAGCAGCCCGTCGAGAACATAGATGCCGCGCCCGATCGTCTTGCCGATCGAGACCGGCACGACCTTCTGTAATCGCGTGGCGGAAACCGCCGTGCAGATGTCCGACGAATATCCATCGTCGACGCCGATAATCGCCGTATCTTCGGCAGTCTGATTGGCGAAGACGCGCGCTTTCACGCCGGCGTAGTTCTCGATCGTGCCGTGGCGGTCGATATGGTCGGGCGTAATGTTGAGCAGGATCGCGACATTCGGCGCAAAGCCCGGCGCGAGGTCGATCTGGTAAGACGAGACCTCGATCACATAGACGCTGTTCGCGCGCGGCGGATCGAGCTCGAAAACCGGCTTGCCGATATTGCCGCCGACCTGCGCGTCGCCGCCGCAGCGCGCCACCATATGGCCGATCAGCGCCGTCGTGGTCGACTTGCCGTTGGTGCCGGTGATGGCGACGAGCTTTGCGCCCGCTCCACTCGCCTTCAAGGTGCGACCGAGAAGTTCCACATCGCCGATGATTTCGACGCCCGCCGCCGCCGCACGCTTCGCCGACCAATGGGGTTCGGGATGCGTCAGCGGTACGCCGGGGCTCAGCACCAGCGCGGCGATGTCGCTCCAGTCGCGCGTCGCGATATCCTCGAGCACGATGCCGGCGTCGGCCGCTTCCTTACGCTTTGCTTCGGTGTCGTCCCAGGCGATGACTTTGGCGCCGCCGTCCTGAAGCGCGCGCACGGTCGAGAGCCCGGATTTTCCGAGCCCGAAGACCGCAACCACACGTCCGGCGAAACCGGCGACAGGAATCATTACTTCACCTCAACTTCAACGTCGCGAGCCCCGCCATGGCGAGGACGACGGCGATGATCCAGAAGCGGATGACGACGGTCGGTTCCGCCCATCCCTTCTGTTCGAAATGATGATGCAGCGGCGCCATGCGGAAGACGCGCTTGCCGGTCATCTTGAAGGATGCGACCTGCACGATGACGGAGACGGCTTCGAGCACGAAGAGACCGCCGATGATCGCGAGCACGAGTTCATGTTTGGCCGCGACCGAGATCGCGCCGAGCGCGCCGCCGAGGGCAAGCGAGCCCGTGTCGCCCATGAAGACCATTGCGGGGGGCGCGTTGTACCAGAGGAAACCGAGGCCCGCGCCGATCAGCGCGCCGCAGAAGACCGCGAGTTCGCCCGTGCCGGCGACGAAGTGGATCTGCAGATAGTCGGCGAAGACGATGTTGCCGACCAGATAGACGATGAGACCGAGGCTGGCCGAGGCGATCATCACCGGCACGATGGCGAGGCCATCGAGACCGTCGGTGAGATTCACCGCATTCGACGACCCGACGATGACGAGAGCGCCAAAGACGAAGAAGAGCGGCCCGAGTTGCAGCAACACGCCCTTGAAGAAAGGAACGGTCAGCGCGGTGGCGAGCATCGGCTCCTTGGAAACCGAGACCAGCGCCCACATGGCGATGAAGGCGATGATGAATTCGAAGAAGAGTTTCACACGGCCGGGAACGCCCTTCGGCGAAATCTTCGAGACCTTCAGATAGTCGTCGGCAAAGCCGACGGCGCCGAAGCCGAGCGTGACCAGCAGCACGATCCAGACATAACGGTTCGAAAGATCAGCCCAGATCAGCACGGACGGCACGAGGCCGACCAGGATCAGAAAGCCGCCCATGGTCGGCGTGCCCTGCTTCTGCACGATATGGGTCTTGGGCCCATCCTCGCGGATCGGCTGTCCACGGCGCTGGCGGGCCTTCAGCATCGCGATGATGCGCGGGCCGAAGAGAAAGCTGATAAGGAGCGCCGTCAAGGTCGCGCCGCCGGTTCGGAACGTGATGTAGCGAAAGACGTTGAGCGCCGCCCAGTCCTTCGACATGCCCGCCAGAAAATCGTAAAGCATCAGGCTTCCCCCCTGTTGCGCCGAATGCTTTCGCTGTCGTCGTCCCCCAGCGCGAGCAGCGCCTCGACGATCGGCTTCATCCGCGAACCGTTCGACCCCTTCACCATCACCACGTCGCCCTGCTGGATCGCTTCGGCGAGCGGCGCAATCAACCCGTCGGACGTTTCCGCATAAGCGCCCTGACGATCCGCCGGCAGAGTCTTGTAGAGCTCGCGCATATGCGGGCCGCAGGCGAAAACGAGATCGATATCGGCGCGCGCGAGCGGCACGGCGACGTCACGATGCAGCGCAATCGACTCGGGCCCGAGTTCGAGCATGTCGCCGAGGACGGCGATGCGACGCGCGCGACTGCCGGGCTCGGTCTGGCCCAGCGCCTCGATCGAGGCCCGCATGGATGCGGGGTTGGCGTTATAGCTTTCGTCGATCACCGTGAAAGGCCGGCCCGGCGCCTCGACACGATGGCGTTCGCCGCGTCCGCTCGGCGCCTGAAGCTGCGCGAGGGCCATCGCCGCCAGCGCCAGATCGGCGTCGAGCGCGTCGATGCAGGCGAGCATGGCGAGGCTGTTCATGACGATATGCCGCCCCGGCACGCCGAGCTTGTAGGTGATGGGCTTTCCGCAGATCGAAGCCGCGACGCAGGAACAGGTTTCCTTCAGCACGACTTTCTCGAGATGAGCGTCGGCTTCGGGATGTTCGCCGAAGGAGATGATGCGGCCCGCGCCCGCCGCCTTCGCGCGCGCTTCGAGGCGAGCAAAATGCGGATTGTCGCGGTTGAGGATGGCGACGCCACCCTTCTGAAGACCGTCGAAGATTTCAGCCTTGGCGTCGGCGATTTCCTCGACCGAGTTGAAATAGGCCATGTGCACGGCTTCGACGGTCGTGATGAGCGCAACGAAGGGCTCGACCAGTTTCGAGAGCGGCGTGATTTCGCCCGAATGGTTCATGCCGATTTCGAAAATGCCGAAACGCGTATCGGCGGGCATACGCGCCAGCGACAGCGGCACGCCCCAGAGATTGTTGTAAGACGCAGCCGAGGCATGCGTCGGCCCCTGCTCCGACAGGATCATGCGGAGCGCTTCCTTGGTGCCGGTCTTGCCGACGCTGCCGGTGACCGCGACGACTTTCGCGCCGGCACGGCGACGGGCGGCACGACCCAGCGCATTCAAGCCTTCGAGCGCGTCCGGAACGACGACCAGCGGGCCGGCGCTTCGCATCGCGTCCGTTACGTCGGAAACAAGGGCAGCGGCTGCCCCGCGCTCAAAGGCTTTGGCAACATAGACGTGACCGTCCGAATGCTCACCCTTGATCGCGACGAAGAGGTCGCCCTTTTCGAGCGAGCGGCTGTCGATGGAGACGCCATTGGCGGTCCAGTCGGCACCGTCGGATGTGCCGCCGGTTGCGGCAAGCACTTCGGCGCGGGTCCAGAGCGGCTTCATGCGCCACCTCCCGTCGCGAGGGCGCGGGCGGCAGCTTCGATCGCTTCATGATCCGAGAAATGGATCACCTTCGTGCCGACGATCTGGCCGGTCTCATGGCCCTTGCCGGCGACGACGAGCACGTCGCCCGCCTTCAATCCGCGCATGGCGGTCTCGATAGCCTTGCCGCGGTCGCCGATCTCGATCGCGCCCGGAGCCGCGGCAAGGATAGCGGCGCGGATCGCGGCCGGGTCTTCGCTGCGCGGGTTATCGTCGGTCACGTATATGATGTCTGCGAGCTTCGCTGCTGCCGCGCCCATCTGCGGTCGCTTGCCGGGGTCGCGGTCGCCGCCGCAGCCAAAAACGATGACGAGGCGCTTCTTCGTGTGCGGGCGAAGCGCTTCCAGCAGGTTCACCAGCGCGTCGGGCGTATGGGCGTAGTCGACATAGACAGAGGCTCCGACCGGCAGGTGAGCCACTTCTTCAAGCCGGCCCTTGGCACCCTTGATGGTCTCCAGCGCGGCAAAGACCTTGTCGGCCGCGCCGCCGCAGCCGATGACGAGGCCGGCAGCAACCAGTGCGTTGGAGGCCTGGAAGCCGCCGACCAGCGGCAGGTTCACATTATAGTTACGACCTTCATGAACGAGATCGAGCACCTGCCCGCGCGCGGTGGGTTTTGCGCCGAGAAGGCAGATGCCCCTGCCCTTGCGGCCGACCGAAATGATGCGATGCCCGCGCGCCCAGGAAACGGCTTCAAATTCCGCATAATGGTCGGCATCGGCATTGAGAACAGCGATACCTCCCGGCCCCATCACCTCGCCGAAGAGCCGAAGCTTGGCATAGGCGTAGTCCTCGAAGCTCTCGTGATAATCGAGATGATCGCGGGTCAGGTTCGTGAAGGCGGCCGCCGCGAGCTTCACGCCATCGAGACGATACTGCGCGAGCCCGTGGCTCGAAGCCTCCATTGCCAGATGGGTCACGCCTTCGTCGGCAAGATCGGCGAGAGCGGCCTGCAGGATCACCGGATCCGGCGTGGTGTGGCCGAGCGGGCGCTCGCCCTTCGGCCCGACGATGCCGACCGTGCCGACACTCGCGGCCTCGTTGCCCAGCGCCGTCCAGATCTGGCGGACGAAAGTCACGATCGAGGTCTTGCCGTTGGTGCCGGTGACGGCGACGACCGTCTTCGGCTGCTTACCGAAGAAGCGCGCGGCCATCAGCGCGAGGCGGCGTCGGGGATTGCGGTCGGCGATCACAGGCACATTTGCGGAGATGCCAGCTTCCGCGTCGACGAGAATGGCCGCCGCCCCCTGCGCAATCGCCTGCGGAATGAAGCGCGCGCCGTCGACCTTGGTGCCGGGAAGAGCCGCAAAGAGAAAGCCGGGCTTCACCTCGCGACTGTCCGCCGTCAGGCCGACGATCTCCGTCCCTCCCGCCTGGGGAAGGTTCGGGAGATCGGACCCGATGAGCGTCGCGAGCCGCATGTCAGCCAGCATTCCTAATCGCCTGCATTTCCATTCCCGGCTTCGTAGGTCACGAGTTTGGCCTCGTGGATCATGTCGTTGCCTTGCGGCTGTTGTTCGATCGGCTGAAGACCGAGCAGCGGCGCGACGCGCGTGACGACGCGCGCTGTGACAGGCGCCGCATTCCAGCCGGCCGTCGCAAAGCCGTAAGTCGCCTTCGACCCCTGAGGCTCGTCGAACATGATGAGCATCGTGTAGCGTGGATTGTTCGCCGGGAAAGCGCTCAGGAACGAGGAGATCAGCTTGTGTTTGGCATAGCCGCCGCCGACCGCCTTTTCAGCCGTGCCGGTCTTTCCCATCACCGGATAACCGGGAACGTCCGCCTTCTTGCCCGTGCCGTCGGTGACGACGAGGCGCAGCAGGGCGCGCATCTCGGTGCTGACCTCCTGCGAGATGAGGCGCGGACCTACCTGGGCCGTCTCATGATGCAGGAAGGTCGGGGTCACCTTCATGCCGCCATTGACGATGGCGGAGAGCGCCGCGACGACCTGGATCGGCGTCACCGCGATTCCCTGACCGAAGGAGGCCGTGATCGTCGAAAGCTCGCTCCAGCGCGCGGGAACCAACGGCTCGCCGGCCTCCGGCAGTTCGATGTTCGGGCGGGAGAGCAGACCGAAGC
>CAISYL010000111.1 GCA_903889655.1 uncultured Alphaproteobacteria bacterium
CGATCAATGCGACAATGTCGGGCTCCAGATGCTCGCGATCGCCGATGATCCTGACCTGAACGCCGTTCTGGTGCAGCTCGGCAAGGTCACGGCGGATGAAGAGCCGCAATAGCCCCATCAGGTCGCTGACTTCTTCCGCCGGCCGCTTCCAGTTCTCGGAGCTGAAGCCGTAAATCGTCAGGTAGCGAATACCCATCTCACCCGCAGCCCGCACAATGACCCGGACAGCCTCGACTCCCTGACGATGGCCGAGCTTGCGCGGCAGATGCCGCTTGGCTGCCCAGCGCCCATTGCCGTCCATGATAATGGCGACATGCTGCGGGACATCGAGTGCCTGCTCGCTGCTCGCCGATGGGCCGGGCGTCAACATGAATCGGATGTTCCGTTCAAAAGCATGGGGTTAGAAGATACTCCTTAGCTGGAAGACGAGCGGCGGCGTCATACCTGCATGATCTCGCCTTCTTTATGCGCCAGCGCTGCGTCGACTTCGCCGATCACCTTATCAGTGAGCTTCTGCACCTTGTCTGCGGCAATCTTATGATCGTCCTGGCCCATATGGCCGTCTTTTTCGAGCCGCTTCAGCTCGTCCATGGCGTCCCGGCGGACGTTGCGGACCGCGATGCGGGCCTGCTCGGTATATTTGGCGGCGATCTTGGTCAGCTCCGTCCGGCGCTCCTGATTGAGCTCCGGGATCGGCAGGCGGATCAGCGTGCCATCGACATTCGGGTTGAGGCCGAGGCCCGAGGTGCGGATCGCCTTCTCCACGGCCGACCCCATGCCCTTGTCCCAGACCTGAACCGTGAGCATGCGCGGCTCGGGTACGCCGACCGTGCCGACCTGCGTGAGCGGCATGGTCTGGCCATAGGCTTCGACCATGATCGGGTCCAGCAGGCCGGCCGAAGCCCGGCCCGTCCGCAGTCCCGCGAATTCCTGCTTCAGGGCCTGGAGCGCCCCGCGCATCCGGCGCTCGACATCCCCGATATCCAGAGTCTTTTGGTCAGCCATTTTCTTCCTTCCGTCTTTAGCTCGAGCTTCAGCTCAGGCGGCTTCGCCGATGATAGTGCAGCGTCCTTCGCCTGTCAGAACATTGACGAATCCACCGTCATTGTGGATCGAGAACACGATGATCGGGATGCCGTTTTCGCGCGCCAGCGCCACCGCCGAGGTGTCCATCACCTGAAGATCCTTCGAGAGGACATCCATGTAGGTGAGCTTCTCGTAGCGTACCGCGTCCTTCACCTTGTGCGGGTCGGCGGAATAGACGCCATCGACCTGGGTTCCCTTCATCAGCGCGTCGCAGCCCATTTCGGTCGCGCGCAGCGCCGCCGCCGTATCGGTCGTGAAGAAGGGATTGCCCGTGCCGGCGGCGAAGATCACCACCCGGCCCTTTTCCATGTGCCGGACCGCGCGGCGCCGGATATAGGGCTCGCAAACGGTCATCATGGGAATGGCGGAGAGAACCCTCGTCGGCACGCCGAGGCGCTCCAGCGAGTTCTGCATGGCAAGCGCGTTCATGACGGTCGCGAGCATGCCCATGTAGTCGGCGCTGGCGCGCTCCATGCCCTTGGCGGCTCCGGAGAGACCCCTGAAGATGTTGCCACCGCCGATGACGAGGCAAACCTCCGCGCCGATATCGGTCGCCTGCTTGATCTCCCGGGCGATGCGATCAACGGTCACGACGTCGATCCCGTATTGCTGGTCGCCCATCAGGGCTTCGCCCGACACCTTGAGCAGGACACGTTTATAGAGGGGTGGTTTGGTCATGCTGGTTCTTTCAGGCGGACTGGGTCGAGGCGGGACGGGGCGCGTCGCCAACAACGAGCGAATCCCCACCGATTGCCAGTGACAATAACGCCCCCAACGCCGGATGGCGAAGGGGGCGTTTGATCACACCGTAAAAGCTTCAGCCGCGGGCGGCGGCAGCCACTTCCGCCGCGAAATCCGTCTCGGCCTTCTCGATGCCTTCGCCGAGCCCGAAGCGGACGAAACCGACCACGTTGATCGGCGCGCCGACGCCGGCTTCGGCGTTCTTGACCGCCCTTTCGACCGTGCTGTCGGGATCGATCACGAAAGCCTGCGAGAGGAGAACGACCTCCTCGTAGAACTTGCGGATGCGGCCTTCCACCATCTTCTCGATGATGTTGTCCGGACGGCCCGATTCCTTTGCTTCGGCGATGAGCACGTTGCGCTCACGCTCGACGACGGCCGGATCGAGATCCTCGCGGCGCAGCGAGAGCGGACCGGTCGCGGCGATATGCATGGCGATCTGCTTGCCAAGTTCGGCAAGCTTCGCCTTGTCGCCCGTCGATTCCAGGCCGACCAGCACGCCGATCTTGCCGAGGCCGGGAACGACCTGAGCATGCGTATAGGCGGCGACGACGCCATCCGAAACGCTGATCGAGGCCGCACGGCGGACATTCATGTTCTCGCCGATCGTGCCGACCTGTTCGGTCACGTAATCCTTCACCGTCTTGTCGGAACCCGGATAGGTCGCGGCGAGCAGCTTCTCGACGTCGCCGCCGGCCACGAGAGCCGCCTTGGCAATGTCGGTCACCATCTTCTGGAACTGTTCGTTGCGGGCGACGAAGTCGGTTTCCGAGTTGACCTCGACCAGCGCACCGCGCGTGCCCTCGGCGACGACGCCGACAAGGCCTTCGGCCGCCACGCGGCCGGACTTCTTCGCCGCCTTGGCGAGACCCTTCGTGCGCAGCCAGTCGACGGCCGCTTCCATGTCGCCCTGGGTTTCGTTCAGGGCCGACTTGCAATCCATCATGCCCGCGCCGGTCTTCTCGCGGAGTTCCTTCACCATGCCGGCGGTGACGTCAGCCATTGCCTTGTTCCTCTCAAGCTAAATGAGTAGACCCCGGCAAGCCTTTGGGCTGCCGGGGCATTTTCTGTTTGACGGCGGCGGAGCCTTAGCTCGCCACAGCCTCATCGGCCGGAAGTGCGACCGTGGGCTCGGCCTCGGCGCCGACATCCGCGCCGGATGCGATATGGCTCTGCGAGATACCGTCGATGACCGCGCGCGAGACGAGATCGCAATACATCTGGATCGCGCGGGCGGCGTCGTCGTTGCCCGGAACCGGAAAAGCGATGCCGTCCGGGTTCGAGTTCGAGTCGAGGATCGCGACGACCGGAATGCCGAGCGTATTGGCTTCCTTGATCGCCAG
>CAISYL010000112.1 GCA_903889655.1 uncultured Alphaproteobacteria bacterium
GATAATCCGCGATTTCACGCGAAGATCTCGTTCCTCGATCGGTTGATGTGGTTTCCCGGCCCGGATGCGAAGACGGGCACGGGTGACCACGCCTGGTTCGTGTGGCGGCCGACTTCGGAAGAATGCCGACCGGCGCAAATGTACTGGGCCAGCCGGGCGGACGTGGCCCGCATGGAGGAGTGCGCGTGACCAAAAGGAAGCATGAGATCGACGCGATCCCGGATGAGGCGCTCAACAAGCACATCGCCATCCTCGGCATTACGGGCAGCGGCAAGACCAGCCTCGCGAAGACGATGATCGTCGAGGGCGATCTGCGCGCGAAGCGTCGGGTTATCATCATCGACCCGACCGGTGCGTGGTGGGGGCTGCGCCTCAAGCGCGACGGAAAGACACCCTGTTTTCCGATCTACATTTTCGGCGGCGAGCACGGGGACTACCCGTTGCGGGCGGTCAATTCAACGATGCTGGCCGAAGTCTTTGCGACATCGAACGATTCAGCGATCTTCGATCTGTCGGGAATGACGGTTTCGGAGCGGACGACTTTCTTCACGGAATTCACAGAGGCTTTTCTTCGCCAGAACAAGAGCTGGGTACGTTTCGTGATCGACGAGGCGCACCTCTTCATGCCCCAGCAGGGCGCGAGCGCCGGCGGCGGCGCTCCCCGGATGCTTCATGCGGGTAACAACCTGGTCAATCTTGGGCGCTCACGCGGCCTCCGGATCGTTCTTATTTCGCAACGGCCGGCGAAGCTTCACAAGGACAGCCTGACCCAGGTTACCTCACTTGTTGCGATGCAGATGACATCGCCGCAGGACCGGAACGCCATTCTGGGGTGGATCGCCGACAATGCTGACCCCGAACGCGGACGGGAGATCGTGGGATCGCTGCCTGTGATCGGCCCAGGCGTCGGATGGCTGTGGGCGCCGCTCGCGCATGTCATGAAGCGGATTTATTCCCCGCTACCTTCGACATTCGATTCCAGCAGCGCGCCCGAGCACGATGCGGCCGAGGGGCCGACGCTGCAACCGATCAATCTCGCCACATTGAAGTCCAGGCTCTCTGCCTTCGAGGAGAAGGTGAAGCAAAACGATCCGGTGGCGCTGAAGGCGGAAATCGCGCGACTCAAGCAAGTCGGGGCCGGTTCTCAGGGCGCTGCGCGGAGCGATGAGATCGCGGCAGCCGATAACGCGGGGTGGACGCGCGGTCGGCTCGCCGGGTACCAGGAGGGTTATTCGGCGGGCTGGACGAGATGCGCCGCATCGGTGCGGATCGAGATCGGCTCTATGCCGGCGCCCGAAATTCCGGAGGCAACGCCGCAAACGCGGACACCTCCTTCCCGTACCCGCCATGGAAAGCCGGCGGCGTCTGCGGCGCCCGCCGGGAAGGCAACTTCGTCCGCGATCAGTGTGCCGAAGCAGAGGGTGCTCGACGCTGTCGCGTGGTGGAAGGGTGCCGGGATCGAACCTGTGTCCCGTGTACGCGTCTGCGTTGTGGCGGGCTACAGCCCGAAAGCCTCGACGTTTGGCGTCTATGTCGCGGAGCTGGTGAAGGATGGGTATCTGGAAACCGGTCCCGGAACGCTTCGTCTTTCCGCGGCCGGCTGTGACGCGGCGAGCGCACTGGCATTTTCCCGCTTCGATAGCCTGCAACGGGTGTGCTCCAAGCATCTGAGTCCAGCGGAGGCCCGGGTCTTTGACGCGATCGTCGATGCCTACCCATCTTCGATCAGGAGGGATGCGCTCGCCGACAAGCTCGCCCTGTCGCGCCATGCCAGCACTCTCGGCGTCTACCTGGCTCGGATCACGTCTCTGGGCTTCGCTGAGGTCAGCGGCCAAGGCGAGGTGAAGGCGTCGGCATGGCTGTTCAATTCCAGGGCATGAGCGGAATGGTCGAATTGGGCGAACTCCAAATCGACTTACGCGCGTTCTCGATCATGCAGCCCTGGGCGTGGCTCATCGTCAACGGTCATAAGGACATCGAAAATCGCGACTGGAAGCCGTGGAACCATGGATTGAAATTTCGCGGTCGCGTTCTCATTCATGCGGGCAAACGCATGGACACCGGCGCCATGGATGATCTACGGCAAGGAGTGCACCCGGTGACGGGCGACGAGCTTACTCTCGACCTGCCGGACGTTTTCGAACTCGGCGGTCTGATCGGTGAGGTCGATCTCGTGGATTGCGTGACAAGCTCAGACAGCGCCTGGTTCGTCGGCCCCTACGGTTTCGTCTTACGCAATCCCAAGCCACTCGCGTTCCGGCCGTGCCGCGGGCAGCTCGGGTTCTTCCATCCGCATATCGAGGTCGCATGAAGAACTTCGACGAAGCGGCGCAAATCCTCGATCGCTTTTCAAAGCGTATGGACGCTGAGCAGCAAGCCATCCTTCACCTGGGCCTTGACGTCTCGGGAAACGAAGGGGGCGGCGAATGAGCCGGAATACGCTCCATCGCTTTGTGATGCGCGAGGCGGCGCTCTGCGGTCGCCAGAAAAAGCGATATTGCGCGACGTGCGGCACCTTCATCGGGGACAGGTCCCGCAGCAAGTTCTGCAAGGCGCATCGACATTCCGGAAAAATTGAAATCTCCGAGTCCGCTCGCACCTCTCAATTGGATACCGAGGTGGGTAATGACTGACGACATCATGGAACCGAACCAGACCGCCGGCGCACGCCGCACGCGATTTGCGGGCGCCGTCAGGCACGATCTGAACGCCCTTCTGGAGCGCGCGAGGCTGTTCGTGGCCAGTCTGACGCCGGCGGAGCGCGCCGAGATGCGCTTGCGTCAACGAGTGTCCTGGGCGAAAGGGAACTCGACCGTCGATTGTAGCGTCGGCGAACGCCCCGGCGCTCCGACGATTGATGAGCTCACAGCCGCGCGGATCGATGCGTTGAAGGCGCAGATCGCCGCCGCGGCCCGATCGTCGCCGAACGATCTGAGAGCTCTCGGATGGGTCGTTGCGGTGCATAACGACTACCGCCTTGATGGCGTCGACCACACATTCTGGCTGCTCACCAAGAACGGCCGGGCGGTCAAGGGAGAGGGCAAATCGGATGCGGAAGCCCTGGACGAGATTCGATCGTTTCTGGGGCTCCCGAGAACACAACTCTGAAAGGACAATGGCATGGGAAATCACAGTGTCGGCAAAGCCGTCGGCCGCATGGCTGATGAGGCGCTTCGGGGCCGCAGGGATGGTGAGAGCGCGATCGAGATACTCGACCGGATCTGCACTCCCTATCGTAACTCGGACGCGGAATGGGATGCGGCCGATCCGGCTGACCCGACGAAGACTCATCCCGAGTTCGTGGCATATACCGACCCCCATGCGAGGGCCGCTCTCGGCATGTTGATGCTCGAGGCATTCGCGCCCAACGGCGTCGCCGACCGTGAGCGATATGCGCCCATGCTCGACTCCGACGACCCGGATGAAGAGGTCGCGTGCGAAGCGTGGTGGGCGGAAGTGTACGAGCCCTTCAAGCAGAGGTACGGCTTCTCCTGATTGCAGCGACCTCGTCTGCGACATTGAAGTTGCCACCGGCACGCCGATCTCTCGCGTGACGCCGTGCTTCCCGCGGCGGAATGCCGACGACGGAGCCGCGCGAGATGGGCACGAAGAAAGTGAAGAAGTATCCCTATGTCGGGAGGGCCGGCTCGGCTCGGGACTTCATCAGGATCGTTCACGAACTGCGGGAAGACCGCTCATACCGCGAAATCTTCGAAGATTTTCTTGAGCTTTCGTACTGTGCGCTGGCGAAAACGGCCGCGCTATCCCTCGAAGATGCCGACGCCCTTGAGAGGCGATACATGAAGGTCGCCGGCACGCGCGACCGTGCGTTCATCGAGGCCATGCCCGAGCTCCTTGCCCTTGCCGCCACTGCGCTCAACGACCCGGACGGCTGCGATTTTCTTGGCGATGTCGCGGCAGACCTCGGGACGTTGAACGGCGAAGCAGGGCAGTTTTTTACACCTTTCGAGGTGTCGAAAATGATGGCGACGATCATTCTCGGCGACGCGGGACGAACAATCGACGCGAAAGGCTATATTACGATCGACGAGCCCACGGCCGGCGCCGGAGGCGTGATCCTGGCGGCGGCCTCCATTCTCGGACATGGCGGACACGATGCGAGCCGTCAGATGTTCGTCCGGGCGACCGACATTTCTTTGACAGCGTTCAAGATGTGTTACGTCCAGTTGGCGTTGCGCGATATCCCAGCGATGGTGGTCCACGGCGACACACTGCGGCTCTCGGTGTGGGACAGGCGATACACGCCGGCGTTCTTCCCTTTCGCCGCGCTTCAAGGTTCGAACTTCGCATCCTGGCTCCGGGGTGACGCCGAAGCGGAGCAATCACCGGAGCTACTCGACGACGCGATGCCGGCGCTCTGAAGACGCTTGCCACGCGTCGCTTGCACGGCATGGGCCGATACTATCGGCAGATCATCATTGGAGTGTGACCCATGTCCGACCATACCGCCGCCCGCATTACGATTGCCGGCTCCTTGTCAGCTGATCTGGTCGACCATTTTCTAACTCTTCTCGCGGACGAGGGTCTCGGGATCGACTACAGCGGCTTCGATGAAGCCGCAATCCGCGCCGCCCTCGACAGCGGTGCGCGGCTGGACCTCGTGGCCAATGGCGTTGCCGGCGGATTATTCGACGAGGTCGAGCAGTTCTGCCGCGAGAATGACCTCTCCTACAGCCGCGGTGACGACGGACACTACACCTGGACCCCGACGGTCGCGTTCTGGGAGCCTGGCATGGAAGCCCCAAAGGAGTGGACCGGCTCGGTCGACGACCACGTTCCGCACCTCTCGGTCAACGAAATTGCGAAGCATCTGTCGGCCGGAACGCTGGACGCCGAACTGAAGTTGATGAAGCGTGCCAAGAACATGCCCGGAACCTTCTCGGTCGTCCCGGCATCGCCCGCTCCATAGTCCACGCCCATCCGACGCGACTTGAAGGCCGTGACATTGCGATCACCTCATCTGAAGAGGAGATCATGATGTCCAAAGCCAACGCCAATACAATGCTGTCGACGCCTGGGCTGGCCCCGGCCGACGATGCTTCCAACTTCGCCGACGGATCTTCACGCGATCCGGGGCCGTTGGAGTGCCTCGGCCTCTCGGACCGGCGCGGCGACCCGAACTTCAAGGGCGAGCATGTCGGATTCCTGGCTCGCTCGGGCCTGGATACGCATCGCATGGTTCTGACGCGCGATGAGGCATTCCATCTCGCGAGCCAGATCATCCAATCGCTGTTTGCGGTTCCGGATGCTCGTTTCGCAACCGAGACGCTGCACGCCGCGATCGACGAGGCCGTGGCGTGCGACGACGTCGAGTCCGCGGTGCTCGGGCTTATGCGTCATCTGAACATCCGCCGCATCCGCGCCGCGGACGGCGTCTTCGGCGGATCGAGCGAAACATGGCCCCGCCTGCATTCCTTGGAGCGGCGCGGGATGATCGAACGATGGATTTCGGCCGAGGCCGTGGCGTCGACCAGAATGCATCCCGCGTTGTAATCGGTGATGCAGGATACCGACCTCAGTGAGGCGCCATGGAATGTTCGCTGTCGTTACGGCGCGACGGAGATTGTCGCCGGCGCCGGATACAGGCGAACGCCAGAAGGCGAGCCGAAGGTGCCTGACCTCGTGGCTCCAGGCACGAAGATCAAAACGAGCTACGGCACTGGCGGAATTGTCGTTGAAGTCACAGGTCCGTGGCTTCAGGACAGCGAAGACGGTATCGGTCTCGAGACGCACACCATCGTCTATGTGCACGAGGAGGACTGGCCGCGTCGTCGCAGCAACCTCGCTAAGAGGTGGATCAGCGAACTCGTGGCTGTCGGCGGCCGTCTTCTGATGCTTTTCGAGGCGAATGACGACGAGGTGCTCATCGTCGATGATGGCACGCGCTACCGGGATGACGCCGGCGGGCAGCTGTCGATGTTCTGATGACGGCCGAGGCGACTGCACCTGGCACAACGGTTCGGAGGCGCTTATCGCCGACGTGGTAGACGAACAGTGGGCAGTAACTTCTCATTAGCGATCCCCGAAAAACCTTCACCCTGAAGTTGATGATGCGCGTGTCGCGTTGACCTCTCTTGCGAGGCGGAATCCCCGTCGGCGTAGAGGTTCTGATGAAAATCTTCATGGTCGCTGTCATTTTCGGCAAGGTTGTCATGACCGTCGGTCCGGTGCCGTCATCGATCGACACGTGCAAACACCAGGCCGCGCTGCAGGAATCGGACTGGGATCGAGCGTGGAGCGAGCGCAATCTCGACGAGAGCGACGCGACGATCGTCGAAGGGCGCCGAGTGCGCCGCGCCGACATCCATGCGTTCTGCGTCGAAAGCGACGTCCGACCGCCTCTTGGCAGCGACTACGCAGCGAAGAGGAGCGCATCATGAACGTCCATGCGCGAATGGGAGCCGCTCGGGCCGAGCAGGCCTTCGCCAATGCGATGCGTCGGGAAGGCAGAGGTTTCGGCGGCGCGCCCCTTCAATCACCGGCCAGGCCCGCCACGGCCGCCCCGGTGCCGCCGACCCTGTCGCCCGACGATGTCGACCTCGGTACCCTGGACACCGGCGGCGCGCTCGGCCTCGATCTCGCCAAGTTGATCAATGGCCGTCTTCTCATTCAGGGCGCCTCGGGTGCCGGAAAATCATGGACCCTCCGTCGCTTGCTCGAGCAGACGGCCGGCGCCATTCAGCAGATCATTGTCGACCCCGAAGGGGAGTTCGGCGAATACGCGCAGGCCTATGGCTTGCTGGTGCTCGATGGCCAGAAGCTCGACGCCCCTGCAATTGCGGCGGCCGCGCGCCGCGCGCGAGAGCTTCGGGTCTCACTTCTTCTGGACGTCTCGGATCTTGGTCGAGAAGGGCAGATGAAGACGGTTGCCTCCTTTCTGAACGCGCTCGTTGAAGCGCCAAGGGAGCATTGGCATCCATGTCTGGTCGCCATCGATGAAGCGCATCTATTCGCGCCGTTCGGCGGCCAGAGCTCCGAGCCGTCATCGGTTCGCAAAGCGGCGATTTCCGCGCTAACCGACATGATGAGCCGCGGGCGCAAACGCGGCCTTGCGAGCGTTCTCGCCACCCAGCGAATTGCGCGCATGTCGAAGAGCGTGGTGTCGGAGGCCCAGAACTACCTGATCGGCATCAACACGCTCGATATCGACGTTCGGCGTGCGGCGGCGACCATCGGCTGGGATGCGACCCGTGCGTTCGATCGATTGCCAATGCTCACGCCCGGCGACTTCGTTGTGGTTGGTCCGGCGTTCTCCAGAAGCCCGGCCATGGTGCGCGTCGGCGACGTTGCGACGAAGCACGGCGGCGCCGCGCCGACGCTCGATGAGCCCGACATGATCGATCCGGCCGTAGCAGCGCAGATGATCGATCTGGACAGTCTGATGGAGGCGAGCGCGGCCGACGCCGAAATCGTCGATGAGAACCGTGCGGCGCCTGGTATCGGCGCGGTCCGGGCGCTGCTGAGAGACGAATCGTTCGCCATCGCGTCGAAGATCTTGATCGAACTTCGGGCTCTCGCCCCCGACGGCGCGCGCGTGGCAGATATGGCGGCGGCCTTCGGTGTCTCGAACGACGAGATCGCGGCGGGCCTTTCCCTTCTGGATCAATACGGGGTGCTGGCTTTCACCGGCGATGGCGCCAGTCGTCTGGTGGGCGTAGCGAAATGCATGAAGCCGGCATGAGAACACCTCTCCATACTTCGGCGCCTTTAAATCCGCGCGATCTCGAAGCCATCGTCACGATGTTGGAGGTCGCCGGTCTGACCCTCACCGAGACGCCGGGTCAAACCTTCACACGCGAGGCGCTGTTTCGCGAAGCGAATGCCTTGATCGGACCGAAGGTTCGGATCGACGAGAGCGACATGGCGATCGTTCTCAAGGGCATGAAGACATTCAGGAACGTTGGAGGCGAATTATGCGTACGGTGACCAAGGGCGAGACGACGGTGCCGGCCGCCGGAAAATCGTCAATTCTGACGCCGGTCAGTCTGAAGAAGGGGACGCAGCACGCGCCGAGGCTGTCTCCCGCGCGGATGCCCGGCCGGCGTGACGAGCGGTTCTGGACCGAGGAAGAGCTTGCCATCGTCCGGAAGTATTATCCCTTGGGCGGCGCGGCGCCCTGTCTTGCGCATCTTGGCGTTCATCGTACGGCCAGCGGCATTTATCAGCAGGCGGCCAAGCTCGATCTGCGATGCCCGAAAGGCAAGAGGGGCGCCGAGCGGTTTGTTCCTCCGCGTGACATGGATGTCGAGATCCGGGAAGGCTGGGAGCAGCTCGACGGCAAGAAGCGTGGCGCGGTCAATGCGTTCGCGGACCGCCTCGGTGTGCCGCGCTGGTGGCTCTCGCGACAGATCGTTCGTCTCGGCCTGTCGATTCCGCACAAAAAGGAGCCGATGTGGACGGAGGGCGAGCTCGCTCTTCTCGATACGGTCCCGCTTCACATGCCTGATAAGTGCGTGAAGATCTTCCGCGAGCACGGGTTCAATCGCTCGGCGACGGCGATCGTGGTCCAGGCGAAACGTCGCGGTCTGTCAAGGAGAGGCTCGCGGGCGACTTACACGGGGACGGAGGTATCGAAACTTCTCGGCCTCGACAATAAGACAGTCACCGGCTGGTGCATCACCGGCGATCTGCCGGCCACGCGCCGCGGAACGAAGCGTTTGCCGCAGCAGGGTGGTGATATGTGGGATATCGAGCCGTCGGCATTGCGCCAATTCATTCTCGACAATCTCGAGCGCATCGATCTCCGAAAGGTCGAAAAGTTCGCTTTCGTGCACGTTCTAACGACGGCGGATTCGTGAGCGACATTGTGGTTTCTCTCGGAGAGACGATCTCTGCGTCCGACAGGTTTTGAGCAAAAGCGAGGCAGGCTATGCCACTGAGTCGTGACGATCAGGAATTGATCAGGGCGGTCGCCGAGGGCGAAGCCGGGGCGAATGAGCGGGCAATCGCCCTGCATCGTCACAGCCTTCGACACGTGAAGGACTACATGGGCAGCGACATCCAGCTATTCATGTCGGAAATCGACAATCCATGTCCGGATCTCCTGCTGCGATCACGCTACAGGCAGAGGGTGTTGGATGCGCTCCGCGCGGCGGAGCCGCGAAAGGTGCCCGAGACCCCGCCCGAGAGTTCCGTGAGGCAGGCCGTGGCGCCGGTGGCGGTCGCGGACCTTTCATTGAACCTCGTTTCCGACCTCCAAGCATGGGTGAACGCCTTGCGGGCGCCGGAGATGGCGGACGTGACGATCGAGCAGACGACGGAATACAACGAGTACGCGCCGCTCGCGGATTATGTCGAGGCGGCGGCCGTCGCGATTTCGACGCTGACGGCCGAGGTCGAGCGATTGAAGAGCGACGCCTCGGCCGAAAGGCGTGCCGAACTGGAGAAGGACGTCGCCGCCCTGGAAGACGCGAATGCGAAGATCGAGGAGGCTCCCCTCGCGGCCTCCGAGACGCAGCCGTCCTGGGGTTGGCGAATTGCGCGTATCATGGGCGCTTTGGGCCTCAACTATGGCAGCCCAGACGATCTGGATGCGCTCATCGTCAATGACGTGATCCGGCAACTTGGCCTTGCCGACGTTGCGCGCGCACAGAGCGGCTCATTCCCGCCCTTCCAGGCGCGGGTGGGGCTCTGGATGGACAGCTGCTTCGGACCCGATATCTCGGCCGACAGGATGGAGCGCAATCATCGGTTCGCCGAGGAAGCGATGGAGCTCGTCCAGGCCTGTGGAATGAGCCGCCAGGAAGCGATCCAGCTCGTCGACTACGTCTATGACCGTCCGGTCGGAGAGCCGTCGCAAGAAGTCGGCGGGGTCATGGTCACCCTCGCGGCGCTCTGCCTCGCGAACGCGATGGATATGACCGGCGCCGCCGAGACCGAACTGGCGCGCGTCTGGACCAAGATCGAACAGATCCGCGCCAAGCAGGCGGCGAAACCGAAACATTCGCCGCTGCCGCAATAAGACGCGGTCGCGGCCTTGGAATGTCAGCGGAAGGCGCATCTCTTCGTCACGCCGTGTCCGTACCTGCGGGGAAGCTACCCATGACGAAAAACTTCAAGCGAACCACAGGCGAATGGGTGGAAGCCCTGCGGGCCCGTGGCTGCCAGGCATTGGAAGAGCGCGCCGACGCCGATGAGATCGCGACCTTCCTCGAGGTTATGGCTGCGCAACTCTCGGCGGTCGACCGGGAATGCGTGCCGATCTCCGACGATCTTTCGAGCGTCTTTGTTGACGGTCCCGGCTCGGTCTCGCTCGACTATAACGACGAGAGGCTGACGCGTGCCACCAAGGCAGAGGCGGAGGTGGCACGGCTGGTGGCCATCATCCAGGAAGAGGCGGCCTGGCACGGCGAACGCTATGTCGAGTACGCGGAGGCCTCCCGCATGGCGAATGCCGAAGGAGATGCGGCCGCCGCGGAAGCGCTTGGCTCAGCTGCCAATGATCACCGTGATTGCGCAGATGCGCTTCGCGCCGCGATCGTGACGAAGGCGTCGGACCAGACCGGTGACGTGGTTCAAGAGGGGGTTGCGCATCATGGATCTCATTGAAGATGCACTGCTCACGCTGAAACATTCACCACTTCCGCTATAATAGTCGGCGTAACCCATTCTCACAGAGAGGCCTGCACATGACCGAAATCAAGGGAGACGCGAACGACGCGCCGTTGTTCGGATTCGGCATCGGTGGCATTCCGCTCATCCTGCTTCTTATGGTCATGCTGGGCGTCGGGCTGAACTCCCTTGCAACGCCGCGCGAGCCGAGTTCTTACGACGGCGATCTGCGGATGGTGATCGAGAAGAGCTTTGCGAGCGCGGCCGAAGCAGATGAGCGCGTGCGCTCCGCGCCATCCAAGGGTTTCAAGATCGTTCCGCAGGAGCGCGCCTGCCGCTTCGTAAACGGTGGCTGGAATTGCCAGCAAGGCTATGTCCTCGCGAAACAGGACAGTGGCGTCGAGATCAAGTTCGCAATCCGTTTTCAAAAGGTGGGCGGACACTGGATCGCCTTTCACGACATTACGCCCTCCTGATCGCGTTGCCGTTCCGTCACCCGTATTGCGCCATTGAAGTTTTTCGCCGGGAGACGACCTCTCCGTCATGAACGAGCGGGCTCAATAACGAGGCTCGCTCCCAGATCGACCTGAGGGCGACACAAATGGCAATGGCAGCGAAGCGGTCAAAAGTCGTGATGGATGAGTCCACCGCATCTGCGCCGATCTTCTACGAGCCGCGATTTCTCTCGGATCCTGATGCAGTTTTCCTGACGCTGATGCGCGAAGTCGACTGGGAGCGCAGGGACGCACCCCGGCGTGAGTGCTGGATGAACCCGGCGGGGACGCCCTACACTTACGGTCGCGGCGCCGGACAGCGTACCTATTTCCCGCGGCCCTACCATCCGCTGGTCGCGAGGATTGCGAGCGCCCTCCGCGAAATCGACATTAACGTCGATGCTTGCTTCCTCAATCGCTACGACAGCCAACATGAACATCTTGGCTGGCATGCCGATGACAGTCCCGAGATCGATGCCACGCGTCCAATTGCCGTGGTCTCGCTCGGCGCGGAGCGCGCGATCATGGTTCGGCGAAATGGATCGAATGGCATCGGCAGTCTGACGCTGGCGAACGGCAGTCTGTTCGTGATGCAGCCCGGTATGCAGGCCACGCATCAACACAAGATCCCGAAGCACAGCGCGCCCTGCGGCGCCCGCCTCAGTCTGACCTTCCGCGGCCTGACGCCCTCCGCCGGCGCGGTGCAGTAACGTGCGTTGCACCGCGCCGGCGTAAAAATCGAACTCCATATCGACAATCGGAGGCATGAATGACGGAGCGGGAGAAATCGCGGGCTTTGGCCCTGATCGAGCGCATCCACGATGACAAGAGCGGGATTTCGGACAATGCGCGGCGTATCCTTCGCGAGCTCGCGGCCGCAGGCATGTTGACGCCGGACGCCGCGAGCGGCGCGCGCCGCTCAGATCTCCTCTCGACGATCGAATTTGCGATCATGGAGGACAGCGCGACGCGGAGTGAAGCCCAGTGTATTTACGACAAGCTCTCCGCTATGCGGGTTTTCCGCGAAGAAACCATGGCTGACGGGCAGTCTGCGCACCATGCGGCGGGCCGCCGCGAGGGGACGGGGACCGGGTATGCCGCGTTCGAAGCGAAAGCCTTGAACGGGGACTGCACGGCCTGGGGTGTCGAAGAAGATGGCGCCGTGGTCTACGAGCCCATGTTCAAGAAGGCGACGGCCGCGAGACTGGCCGAGCTCTGTGAGTCCATGCCCGACGAGGGATGGGAGGCGCACGCCGCCGTTCTCGAGCACGAGGGCTTCAGTCTTGAAGATCCCGCAGCCGCGCAACGGTCGCCATCACTCTAGACGCTTCGCTCCCGCACCAGAAACATGAAAGCCTGACATGGTCAAGATCGCCTCCCATCATCGCCCGGGACACCCTCTGGCCAAGGACAGCGACTACACGCCGGTCTGTCTCTGGCCAGACGATTGCTGCGTTCAGTGGGATGGCGGCGGCGTCGTGATCGGACGAGAGGGCTCCTATCGAACGGCCTTCTTCGAGGCCTTCCCCTCCGATAATTCCGGCGGCTTCATCCGCGGCGAAGGCGAGACGATCGAGGCGGCAGAAGGTGACGCCTATCGCCGGTGGCAGAAGGAGCGTGCATGCGACCATGCATGGTCCCGCCAGCCGCGAAAGAAGGACGGGACTGCGGGCTCTCTCTATACAAATGGCGGCGGCGTGTGCTGGAAATGCGGAGCGTTCAAAACCGTCTTCAAGCCGCTGGTCGAGCTCGGATCGTACCGGAAACCTCTCAGCGCCAGCGAGATCGCCTGCATCACCAGTGGCTATCTCATTCCGATGAGAGATGGCGATGAGGGTGCGGACAGCGCCAAATATCACCGGCGGATCGAGCTGCGTGCAAAGCTCTGCGGGATCGTGCTTCCGGCGAAGCCGGCGGCCTATCTCGACTACCGGAGCGATGAGCGAAAGGCCTATGAAGAGGCCTGCATGAGCGCCGTCGTCGACTATTACATTGTCCACCGAGCCAGGTTGCTCAATGGCGGCGATGAGGCGCTTCTGTCGTCATTCCTCCGCTCGTTCGCCTTGTCCGGCGTCGAGCGCGCGTTGAAGGATCGAGGAATCAAGCCCACGGACCCATCGACCATGAACCAGTCGCCGAACAGCTAAAGTCGCGCACCGGGTCTCGCCGGGCATGAGCGCCGCGTCGTGCGCGCTACCTGACGTGGTACGCCTTATTGACGAGCTCGGCGATGTCCGGCCCCTTCAGAAAGGGTTTGATCCAGATGAGCTTCCGCTGACTAAGGCCGGTCCCATGCGGTTGATGACGCCAGTGGCCTCGAACCATGACCCTGGTCTGAAGGCTGTTGCTATGTAGTCCGGATACGACTCGTGGTTCGGTGTCGTCGTGGTGGGCCGACGAGATCACGATTGGTGGAAGGTCGCATCCGACGTCGCTATAGGCCAACTCCGAGAAGCTGTTGGCAGATTGGAGTTTCCTTCTCTTCTTCGATTTTTGCAGCGAAGCGGCCTCGGCGATCAACTCCGATCTACGGCTCGGCCTTTCAGTAAGATCTCTCCCCGCCGACAGGTACAGTACCGAATTGATCAGCATTCGAAAGAAACGCAATCCGTCGGTGTAGAAGCCCTCGTCTGAAGGCCGCCCGGGCCTTGTTTCTACGACACATTCTTTACCGTCAGCGTAGAGCGTATCCCACTCTGTTCGGAGAGCCATCTCGAGGGACCAGTCATCGGGCAGGAACATCTGCCGCTTCGTCATCGCGTGGCCGCGATCCGACCGTCGCGCCTGAAACGCAGTGAAAATGATCGATCGCCCGGAAAGACCGCTGGTCGCGTCCAGTAGAGTGACGAACACGGAAATCGGCGCGGAATAGTCTCTCGCCTCGCGGGAGCTTGGTTCGAAGTTGCCGAAGCCATTCAATGCCTCGTGCAATGCGTCGATTGCAGAAGGAGACGTGTAGACGAACATGCAACATGGGAATGGTAGTTCGATAAATCTGCAATTCAGATTTATCTCGGTGTTGAGCAGATGTTCGGTGAGATTTCGACTGAAGTGGAATGTTTTCTTGCCGGACAAGGCGAAATTGAAGATGCAGTGATACTCGATACCCATGCCGCCTAGGAAGTTGGCCAACCTATGACGTTGTTCAGTCGGAGCGTCCTGGAGTAATTCGATTGCATCTTCGAGCGAGAGATGGCTGCGAAGCTCGGGTTGAAAGCCTCTCATGAATCCTGTGTGCAGACATTCCTCGAGGTGGTTATCGATGTTGTCGATGGTGCCGACGCTCGTCAAAGACGATAGCGAACTCGCATAGTTCGCCGCATCCTTCTCGGCAAGCTCCAGGAGATATGGGCGCGCCCTACGAAGGTAATCGTAGTGGGTGGGCGGCAAGTACATCGGGACCTCTTGCAAAAGAGTGTCTGCGCAGACCGATTGGAGCATCGGTCGTCGATGAAATTTTCGACAATCGCCGTACGCGAGTCAACCGAACCGCGTTTCCGTTGACGAAGGCGCAGAAATTGCGTCTGGAACAGATTTTCTATGTCCATGATTCAAGGACGAAAATTCGGGTTCGGTGTACCATAAGCTGCGACTGCTGACGTCGTGCGATCTGAAGCCGCTCCGGCATCGTAAGCATCTACGGGCCGTCGTGATTCCGGCCGCGACAACATCGACGGCAATTACGCGCGGCCGCCCAGATCGATCTACACAAACGGCGCCGGCGGCGCGGCCTCTTCTGAGCCGTAGATCTTCTGCAAGGACGCGCATCTCCGCGCGATCGCGTCGACCAGCGTTTCGATGACGGCGTGGTTTACGCCGTCATCGACTTGTCTTTTCAGAAGATCGGAAGCGAGATCTGGAAGCACGGCCGTGAGGTTCCGGATGTGGCCCAACGCGGTGTCAGCATCATAGCGTGCGCTGCGCGCCATCTTCTCCCAATGGCGTGGCATGATGTCTTCGTAGAAATAGTATTTCCCGATCCGCATCGACGATCGAAGCTCTTTCGGATTGAAATCGTAGGGAAGAATGCTGGCGACGTCGTAAAGGGGAGCCAGACGGAAACGTTGTCCGCTATGCAAGATCGAATAGTTCTTGGCGTGCGCGTCTGTTCCCTCGATGACGAAGTTATATGCGATAGCCTGCATAAATCGGTCACGATCTTCCACCGGTTCACCAGAGCCGGCGAGGACCTGCATGATTTCGATAACGCCCGGCCCGCCATCTTTCTCGTACTTCTTGTCAGGCGGCAGGCTCAGTGCTTGGCACATGTCTTCTTGATGGAAGCGGGTAATGACCGGCGGCACTTCCGTGATGATGCGGCGGTCGTAGCGCGTGCTGACGATCGCAACTTCGTCCTCAAATCGCTGGACTTCCGATTTTGAAGCCACGAGCCCGACGGATTCGGCGAGTTGCAGGCAAAAGTGTTCGTTCTCGATATGACCTTTGTGCGATGTCGATGGAGGCTTGAGAATGTGCGTCGTCGCCATGCGTCCGGAAGGTACCCACCATTTCTCCTGCAGGAAGGTCAGCGCGATCTTTGGTTGAGCTCCGGCAAGGCTGAAGGCGCCATCCTTTCGCGCCGGCCGCGACGAAGCGCCGGTTTCACGAAGAGAGCGGAGATCTCTCGCGATCTCTTCCGTCGAAATAGGCGTGAGACTGCCACCTGTTTCGACGAACTCGAGCCGGTCCGGCGTGACGAACTGGACGGCGCCGGCGCAGTCCTCACCGATGGCCGAAAGCAGAGCAAACGGATTGCGTGGCGAAACATGGTGATCGCGTCCAATCCGCTTCAGGGCCTCTTCGTTATCGGGGAGGAGACCCCAGAGAAAATTTCGGATCCTGATATCGCCATGCGTCCTGATCCCGGTCGGCATCGAAAGTGACAGGGGAGTTTCAGAGGGACCCCAGTTCTCGTCGTAGGTGAACGTGAGCGTTCCGCTGTTGGCCTGCGTGATGACGCCCATGATCCTTGGACCCATCATCAGGGAGGGCATCAACACCATGAGCGTGCTATCGCTCATGGGCGAGGTCCTCTGCTGACGATGGCGTCGATGTCATGCTCGTCGTTCGGCATGTGCGCCCCGTGAGCCGGCGGCGAAGCGTAGAGTGCGATACCAAGCATGTTCATCACCAGAAGCATGCGTCCGGCTTCGACCGTGGGTTGTCCATGTTCGAGTTCGTGGATCCATCGCGCACCCGCACCAACCATCTTCGCCAGTTCCGCTTGTGTCAGGTTGGCGTTGCGCCTGGCCTCCCGAACAAGCAGCCCGATATCTCTAATGGTTCTGATATGGGTGTTCATTTTTCTGTCTTTTCAGTGACATAACGTAATTTGCGCTTTAGCGCAGACTCAGAAATATGCGTTAAAACGCAGTTTGTCAAGATATGCGTTATAGCGCAGAAACGCATATCTGAGTTATAACGCATAAAATAGCTTCGGAGGCTGGCGGTAAAGCTCAGCGAAGCACTGGGTTGTCGGCCTCTTCCTTCGATCGTTCGATCCCGTGATCCCTGAAGACCGCTAGAGCTTCGGAGACATCGCCTTCGTCGATATCGGCATCGTCGAGATCGAGGTCGCCTTCCTCAAGCACTGGAATGTCGTCTCCTCCGCCGTTCAGACGCATGTCGGCGATCGCGAACGCGGGATCGAGGACCGGCAGCCCGCCGGGCCCAGGTGCGATATGACCTGCGATGGAGCGATACCATTCGATGGAGCGCGCGACGGCGATCACGTCATGGATGGCGGGCATATAGGGCTGCCGCCGGTTTTTCAGCCAGCTCACGGTCAGCAGGTGCGATCTCTGACTGGTCGCATGGTGCCAGTGGAGCGCCGACGGACCGATCAGGACCGCCGATGGGATGGCCATGCGCGCGGCCTCTTCAATCCGTCGCTCCGGATTGCGAACGAAATTGTAGTAGATGCCGCTTCTCGGGCCAGCCGGCGCGACAAGACCGTCGGCATGCGCACGTGCAAGCATCATGCGAATGGCATGGCGGCTGACCTGGGTTGCCTTCTGCAGCTGGTCGATGCTGAAGACATCCGGCATGGCAAGAAGTCGCCTGATGGTTGAGCTCACGGGGTCGACCCCATGGATGGCGGGAGCGAGCGCAGGTCGGCGGCCGCCAGGCGCGCATGCTCGCAAGCTTTGACGCGCAGGTCTTCCCAGATCCCGGGAACGTTCATCTGGTCGCGAGCTTCACGCGGCAGGAACCGACCGATTTCGCGGGCGATATCGCCGATCGGCGTCGCTTCGACCGTGGCGGCGCGGGCATCGAGGCGATCGGCAACGGTGTCGATCTCGTAGTTGTAGATCTGAGCGATCGATGTGACGGCCGCGCGAAGGGTTTCGTGTCCGCGGTCGTCGTCCCATGATCGGTGGGTATGAGACAGAAACCAGAGGTCGTAGACGTCGCGCCACTTGATCTCTTCGCGCATCGCAAAGGCGATGAGCTTGTCGGCGATCGACGTGGCCGGCTTCGGCACCGAGATCGATGCTCTCATTTCGTATGGAGAGAGCCGCGGGTCGCCCGGGAAAAGCACTTCCCGTGGATATTGAGCGAGCTTCTCGTCGCGCACGATCGAGAACTCCAGCTTCACGGCAACCTTGCCCATGCGGTTCGGATGATACCAGCGCAGGAGGTAGCGCTGCGTTCCTGTTCCCAGATCCTTCTTTCGAGTGAGCGAGATCGTGCATCCTGGCGTCAGGGAGTTCATGCGCTGTTCGATCTCGGTCCGGGCGACTTCCACGCCGCGCTCGAGGTCGGATTCCAGCGATGCGTTGACGAGAAAATCCAGATCTTCCGACAGCCGGCTGGACGCCCATGCGAGACGGATCGCTCCACCGCCATGGAAGACGCTGTTCGCCGGCGAGAGAGGCCCGGAGCGATAGAGCGCGCCCAGCGCAATACGCTGCATTTGCTCTGCGATCTCGAGCGCCTCATCGGTTGTCAGTGTCGATTTGACGTCCAGATTCTTCATTTCGATCCCATACCGCTTAATAGATATACAATAATGTATATTTATTAAGCAATTACAACCGGAGAAAGCGAACTCTGGCCTTTTAGGGCACCATCGCGCCCGCGCGGCGCTCCGCATCGTCACGGGCGGCAGCCATGGCGGGCGGCAAAATGGAGGCGATTTCGGCGGCTACCTCGTCGATGGATCGCGAAGCGTCGACGACAAGCGTCGTTCCGGCCGTAAGGCGGGCGCCGTCGAGAAGGCCTTGCCGAACCTTGCGGTGGTAGTCCAACGGCAGGCCTTCGAACCGCTGCTCCCCGTTGGTATTGACGTCGTTGCGGAAGTTTGCGCGAGCGAGGCCGATCTCCGGGTCGACATCGAGGACGATCGTGATGTCTGGCAAAAGGCCGCAATATTGGCGGTGGAGCGCCATGATGGCTTGAGGGTCGACGCCGTGGCCGGCGCCCTGATAGGCGATGGTGCTCGCGATGAAGCGGTCGCAGATCACCGCGGCTCCGCGTGTCAACGTTGGCTGGATGACCTGGCGAATATGCTCGCGCCGCGCCACGGTGAACAGCAGGAGCTCGCTCTCCGGGGTCCAGCGGTCGCTGTCACCGGTCACCAGCAAGGAACGGATTTCCTCGGCGCTCCGGCATCCGCCCGGTTCTCGGGTAACGATGTGCTCGACGCCAAGATCGATGAGAAGCTTTCGGATGCGGAGAATCTGTTCTCCCTTACCAGCACCGTCTCCGCCCTCGATTACGATGAAAAGTCCCATCTAGCTGACTCCGTCCAACCTGCGATCGGACGATCATCAACCTTCGAGATGCAAGTGACGGTGCTGGCCCGCTATTTGTTCAAGCTCGGGATCGATGTCCGGATGGCCTCGCCGATGATCCGCGCCGCGCGTTTCGGTCGTACAAACCTTGCGTTGAGGATGCCTGGCCAGATGAGGTGTCCACGGACAAGGCAAATAATTTGCCCGGCCGCTTTTCCCGCTTCGAGAGGAGGGAGCGCTCCCGCCCGCATCAACTCCTCGATCCGATCCGCCAAGCCGCTTTCGCCTGCGACAGTCAGCGCCTTATCCAGGCGCGACGTGATGCGGGGCGCGTACAAAGCCTCCGCGGCCAGCATGCGCAGCAGGGCCGCGCCACCGATCTCGTCACAGAGGTCGAAATAGGCAGCGACATAGGCCTGAATGGCGTCCAACGCGTCTAGGGAGGCATCGTGGGGCACGCTGAACTCTTCAACCTGATGGCATGTCGACACCAAAGCGGCGCGGAACAGATCTTCCTTGGATCCAAAATATTTGTAGACGGTCGCGGTCGACGCATTCGCCTCCCGTGCGATCGTGCTGACGACCGCCGCAGGGAATCCTTTCTCGATGAACTCCCGGCGCGCAGCGCCCAAGATGTCCGCGTGCTTTCCCAGTCGCCTCGTCTTTCTATATGCGAGCAATGCTTTGGATGGCTTGCGATAGACGCCCCGCATCATGCGGCCCCTCATAAATTTACCCATCTCCCAAACGGACCTCTTTGTCGGCTCGATGGAAGAGGGCCGGTCTGACTTCGTCCATCTGGTACCGATCGGATCGGTACCAGATGGAGCGCCGAAAGCTGAACTACGAGACGTCTGGGAGCAACCATGGTTTTGTCCCGCGAAATACGGACCTTTGGACAATTGATGGGCGTCGCTATTCGGCTAGGATAGACGCCGGACGAGCTGAGGGAGAACTGAAATGTCCGAACCCGAACAAAAGCCGAAATTCAAAGTAGATGCATGGGGATATATAGCAATCGCCTTCGTCTTGTTGGTATTGGTCGGCAACGGTTACAGCGGGCTGCGGTATGTTTTCGATAGTGAGTATCGCCACCAGAGACAGATGGCGCGTCAAGAGGCAGAAAATGCGGCGCTCTCCAGGCAAGTGCTGGAAAGCCGTCTTCGCTGGAGCTTCAACGGTTGTGACGTTCCAGGCATGTGTAATGACTTGGGATACCGGCTCGACGGTTCGATGGCTGGAACTCTGAAAGCTCGTGAGATTGCGCGCGACGCGCGGTGAAGTTCCGCCCAATCGCCTCACTCATTCCCAAGAGCGCGATCACCAATGAAACCATCCTGGAAACGACCCCTGAAAACACGCCTTGAGCCGAGCGTTGGTACCCTGCAGGTTGCCGTTGTCGTTCTCACCGGCATCGTCATCGCCTTGTCGGCGGCGCTTGTGTGGCAGAACGCCGACCATCTGCGACAACTCGTTGTCTCCCCGCCGCTCCCCGGCAGCTATCTCAATTTCACCTCGGTGCACGACGGCGACACCTTTCGCATCGGCGAAGAGAGAATTCGCATCATCGGCATGGATGCGCCGGAAATCGGAAGTGGCGCTCAGTGCCCGAATGAACAACAGATGGCGGAAGCTTCGCGCGATTATCTTCGACGCGCACTCAGCGGCAACAACGTCAGCGTCAATCGCCACGGCGTCGACGTTTACGGACGCACGCTCGCCTATGTCTATGTCGACGGGCGAGATATTGCCGACACGATGATCGCCGCTGGTCTGGCTAAGGACTATGTGCGAGGGACGCACGGCGACTGGTGCAGCAATTGAAGATCTGGCCGATTGCTATCGGCGCTTGGATGCACGCTCCATGAAATCCTCCATCCTCACGCCAAGAGCCGCCTCGATTTTCTCGATCCTTTCGACTGTCCTGGCTGGCGTCCTCTTACGACAAAAATTCGATTAGGAAGAAGCCGCAGCCGACGTCATTCGCGGATACCGTTCAGTTCACCTTCCAGGACATCAGAGTGCCATAGAAATTTCCGACTCCTGTGCCGGCCTGGGCGTTCATCTCAAAAATAATATTGGAGTATCCGCCTGCGCCAAGGAACCCGCTCGACTTCGCAACGGAGTAAAGCTCATAAAAATTCGCGCCGTCGTTGCTGAAGCTGAAGTGGACATTCGTTCCGTCGTCGGCAAGCCGGATCCACGTGAGGCCCGATACGACGTTGGAGGAACTCGTTTTATCGACAGAATTGAACGAGGTTGGAGAATTCCACCTGTCAATTTCGAAGTACCAGGACCCGTGAAATATGAGGCTGATCGTGTGGAGCTTGTTGGTTCCGTCATACCAACCGAGACCGATATTCGGGTACTGCGCGCCTCCATTTATTGTGAAAGCACAGAGAGCCGTGATTGTGTACGGCGCCGATGGTGCGACTTCGAACAAGCTGATCACGTTCCCGCTGTTTCCGCTCGTCGGCGTGGTGATGGTCAATCCGGCGGGCGTATCGGATGCTGTCGCGCTCGATTGATTCAGCCAGTTGGTCAACCCAGTGCCAGCCATCGTCGGGACCGCAGACATCACCTGACTATAGAGGCCGGTCCCACCGGCAGCTCCCGTAGACGAGATAGAGATCGTCCCGGGCCCGTTCGAGATCGCAATTCCGCTTCCCGCGGTCAAAGTGGCCGCTTGGGGCGTCGCTCCGGTCGAACCGATAACGAGTTGCCCATTTGTTAGCGGACCAAGGCCACCGAATGCTCCGCCGCTCGCGTTATACTGAATTGCGTTTGCCGACCCACCGGGCGCTGAGTTTAAGCACGTGGTCAGCGCATCAAAGTTGGCCATGACTTGAGTGGCATCGGCGAGCTGCCCGTTGGTGAGATGGTTGGGGACAGTGCATAGTGCCTCTGCTTCGCGACCGCCGAAAAGCAGGCAGCCCAAGATCAATACAAATGCGGGAAACAAATTGTGTCGCATAGCGAGGCTCCCCTGTAATTGCATATCCGCAGATATCGCAAGCCACCGCGATCAAATTACAATCGCGCCATTTCTTTTCCTCAACTCCACGCCGCCACGAGGTCGCTGTACTCCAAAAACGTCTTCGCTCCTTCGAGCTCAGGGCGCACCTTCTCGATATCGAATATTCCCGGTGCGGACACCGTCGATCTCGTCGCCGCCGAATTCCAGTCTTCCGGCCGCTCATAGAAACGAAACAGGTGCTGCTGCCCTTCAAGCTCGATGTGTTCGATGGCGTGTTTCTCGAGCTCTTCCAGAGGCACTGAATGCTGGGCGGCCAGGGATGCCGGGATGAGCGTCAGCCAATAGAGCCCGGGTATATATTTGCGCGGGTTCCGGCCCACCCATGATTCAATGGTGTTTACGCCCAGCTTGATCTTGATCCTGTTTCGATGCCTGATCTCCTCCGGGGCGCAGGCAAACCCAAAAATCGGATCGGCCCTAGCCATGTGCAGAAGAAATTCCAGCACAGCGTCCGGCCCCGTCTCGAAATAACAATTGCAGACGATGAGCTCACGCCCCGCCGGATTGATGTCATACGTGCTGTTCGGGCCTCTGAGGAAAAAGCCAAGCTTATTTCCGGCCGCGTTCGCGACGAACTTCTGCGGATCGCCGATATCCTCTCCCGCTTCGTCCTCGCCGACGGCCCAGCGAACTGGTCGCAAGCGTTCCGGCAACGACAAAAACGCGTTCAGCAGCGGGATCATCCGCGATGGCTCAAACCTCAACTCCGACTCAATCATCTTCTCACCTCACTGCGGCCCTAAATCAGGTCGACGAATGACGACGTCGAACGCGTTTTCGGCCGGTCCGCTCACTTTTGTGTTCTCGCCGGTAATCAGAACGGATTGCCGTCCCGACGCTCCAGCAGCCTCAGTTTGTATGCGAATTTGTCTGGTCTGCGCGACATACGCTCTGTCTTTAATTTCTACTGATAGCTTGTCTGTCAAGGCGTCAGGAACTGCACGTCCTTCCGCCGTCGCGACCGACTGCGTGTTCTTTGTCAAACCGAGCTCATCTAATACGCGAGCCTCAGAAGCTGCGCCTCGCGCTGCGTTTGCCGTGAGACTGCCTCCTTCTGCCAGCGCCAATTCTTCTGGGCCGGCCAGTCCTAAGCTCGCCACCAGCAGAGCGCCGCCTGCCGCAGCTCCGGCCACTTCCCATGGGTTGACGCAGCTGAAGTTGCCATTGTTCTTGTAGAGCTGGAAAGCGACATCACCGAGACCGAAGGCGGCCGCGCCAACGACGGCGCCGAGCACTCCGAACTGGCCGCTTGGGTCATACAGCCCAGCCGGATCTCCATTCGCGTAGCGATAGAGGTTGGATGCGGGATCGCTGCCTTCGCCGCTCGGGTCGCGTGAAAGCCAACGACCGGCAACGGGATCGTAGGCGCGATAGCGAGTGAGGTAGAGACCACTGTCCGCATTATAAAATGTGCCGGCATAGCCAAAATCGGCGAGCGGGGCAGTTCCCTGTAGTGGCTTCCCATAGGGATCAAAGCCATATGCGGGTGAACTGGTCGTCGTGGCGAAAACCCGACGCACCGAACCGAGTTGATCGACGCCGTAATAGAGTGTCTGCCCAGGAGAGCCGGGAACGAATTCACCCTCGGGATAATATTCGCGCGTCACGGCGTTGCCGGAATCCCGCGACTGGCAGATATTCGCACCACACCAGATATACGACGTCGAAACCGCAGTCCCACCGCCGGCAGGGGTGCTGGCGATTGTTACACGCCGACCAATTCCGTCGTAGGTGAAGGCGGTCTGCTTGCCGGCCTGAGATGGGTAGGTGATGCCGATCAGGCGGTTTTCCGCATCCCAGCTGTATGTTCTCGCGCCGTCAGACAGCAGGTTGCCGTTCGCGTCGTAGCTCAGTGCCTGCCCGGAGATCGCGGTCGCCTGGTTCAGGTTGTTGTAGCTCGCTGTCTGTGAGCCGGCGGTCGGATAGACAGAGGTGCTGTCTGTCTCCTCGGAGACGGAAATAATCTGCTGGATCGGATTGGTTGCGAAATGAAAATTCGAATACTGGCTCGTCGACAACCCGACATTCGATATGCTCTCCAGCCGGCGGTCGCCTGCGTTATTGAGATAACTCCACTGGGTCTTGAGGCTTGAGCCCGCCGGCAGAAGCTGCCGTTGCGCGATCTGATTTGTCTGCCCGAGATAGGCAAGCGAAAATGATCCCAGGTCATCCGATCTCGCGACTACCCGGCCGATTGCGTCGTATTGGAAAGTCTCCGCGCCAGCGCCGGACGTCGAATGCGAAACAAGACGACCAAGCTCGTCATATCCGTAGGAAATGGTGCTGTTGGGCAGAGACCCATGCTCTGTTGCCATATGCAGCGCACCCAGAGCGCCAGGAGGCACATAAGCGTATTCAGAGGTTCCGGTGCCGTCCGTCATAGACGAAAGGCGCGGGAAATTCGGATCGTAGGTGAAGCTTACCGCAGGCGTGGGATTGACGGCATTGAGGTAGGTAATGCCGGAGACGCGATCATCCTTGGTGTAGGCGTATTGGACCGTCTGTCCGAGCGCATCTGTCGTGGATGCGAGCCGACTGGTTGTCGCTTCGTAGACGTATCCGACAGAGCTTGCATCGGCATACTGCTTATTCGTTAGCCGCCCCTCGATATCGTAGGTCCAGCTCGTAACGTTCCCCTTGGCGTCCGTGAGGCTCGTCAGCCTTGCGGCGTTGCTGTACCCGAATAGCGTGGTGTTCCCGAGGGGATCCTTGCTTGCAACAAGACGTCGGTCGGCATCATGCGAATAGATCCATCGCCGACCGTTCCTATCCGTGTACGAGGCGAGGTCCAGCTTGTCGAACGTATAGATGTCGGCGGTGCCATCTGGATAGGTAATCTTCGTGATCCGGTTGGCGTTATCGTAACTGTATGTCGCCGTCCAGCCTTCAGAGTCCGTCCGTGTAGCGATGCGATCGTATGCGTCGTAGGTATAACTTTCGGCAACTGCGCTATTTGCGTTCGTGATGGATGTGAGATTGCCCGCTCCATCGTATTGATAGGTGGTCGTCTGATTGAGAGGATTCGTTACAGAAGTCGGTTGTCCAGCGGTATTATACGCATAGCGCGTCACCTGCCCGGCAGCATCGACCGCGTAGAGCGGACGATGATGCGCATTATAGGCGTATTGGGCGAGCGTGACCTGATCGCCGTAAACGGTCTTCTGACTCATCGCCACCAGATCGATCTGGTTCGCGTAGGCAAATGTTGTCACCCGGCCGACAGGGTCGATTATTTGCGTAAGATTGAAGTATCCGCTGCTGTCGTACGAGAATATTCGAAGCTGGGTCGTCCCGTCGCCGAGGACCCGGCCAATTGCAACCGGCTGTTCATAGGAGCCGGCATCGATGCTGTTCGTCTGACCTGGATACTCATACCAGATACGGTTCTCCAGCGGATACTTCTCGCTCTCGATGCTGCCAGACTTCGTATTCGTGCCGGATTGAACGTGATTGAAATGGCGATCGCGGGCTTTGGAGTAGTCGCACCCGCCAGTCGGGGTGCATCCGGCTGCGACATAGGCATCCTTGTCCCAGTGGAAGCTATCCCGATACTGAAGATAGTTATTCGTCAGCGTGACCGGCATCCCTTGAGGAAGTGTCGCGCTCGGATCGCTCGCCGGCACGGACGCGGGTTCGATCCACTCTTCCCGTTCCGAATACCCCATTGGGTCGGTGACCTGAGCGAAGCGCGGCGCGCCCGCCGTGCCCGGCGCCGTATAACTGAAGTTCGTTGTCCCGTATGGCGTCGTCATCGCATTGACAAGCGAATTCCCGTCATAGGCGAAGCTTGAGGTGAGGCCGATCACGTCCGTAATGGCGCTCAATCGGCCATTGCCGTCATAGGTTAGAGATGCGCTGCGGCCGAAGGGGTCTGTGATTTTCGTTATCAGAAGCGGCCTGGCCACCGAACCATAGGTGAAGCTCGTCTGTCGTCCGACCGCATCCGTGAGCGAGATCAGCTTGTTTCCGGCGTCGTAATTGAGCGTGAGGGTATTACCCTGCGGGTCGACGACCTTGCTGAGAAATATCCTCCGCGGATAGCTCGTGCTTCCATCCGACTGGGCATAAATCTCGACGCTTCCATCATGAAGCGTATGCCGATAGGTAACCGGCGACTGGGAGATTTGGACGAGTATCGACCCGTCATTCGCCTGCGCCGTGAACCGGCCTGTGGCACTTTGATAGCCGGTGTAGTTGTAGGCTCCGCCACCTGCCAGGTATCTGGACACCGTGGCGCCAGGATTGGTCGGATCGTCCGACACGTAACTGAGCCAGTTGATCGTCCACTTCGGACCGACATTAAAGAAATTGAAGTTCGCGGGCTGACTGTCCTCGCGCTGATTGTAAGCGAGCGACACTCGCGCCGATGGGCCTATCGGCGGTGAATATCCGACCGGGCTGTCCGAGAGGCTTATGCTGACTGTCGATTCCAGGATGTTATATCCGCACATCGGGCAGTCGTTTGGCTTGCCATCGGCCGGAACATCAAGGGGCCCGGCAAGGCCTTTCTGCGTGCCGCTGGTCGGACCCTTACCGCGGATCCCGGCCGCCTCCTTCATGTCTACTTTTCGCCAGCCGGCCCGATCCGGTTCCTCGCCGAGGGTCAGAAAATATCCACTCGCCTCGGCATCCATGGCCCCGGGGGTGACCCAGACTTCCTGGTCCGGGAAGGACGGATCCACGACATGGAAGCGCCCATTCGCAGCGCCAACGATCGCGGCGAAGTGTCCGAGCTTCCAATGCACGATGGAGGGAACCGGCACCGGCTGTCCGCCGCGACGATACACGAGCCTATATGAGACCTTGGCTTTGTCGGCGAGATGAGCGACATCCGCCAGACTCGTGCCGCGAGGTGTCGCGCGGTAGGTGTTGATAAAACCCACCTGCTCGGGGCTCGCCCCACGCGCAATCATCAACGATTTCAGCGCTTGCGGACCACAAAGGTAGAGGTGCCGCGGATCTTTCTTGACCTGATCGAGAAGTTCTCGAGCGACCTGGATGGATTCTGTGGCCGGCCCGGCAACCTTGCGGTCGCCCATCTCCCGAAACAGAGTGGCGAGACTTTTGAAGCGCCCAAGCGAGGCGTCGAGTTGAGCCATCTCGCCCAAGGCTCGATCCACGAGGGTACGCGCCGGCGCGTCGGTCGCATTCTTCCCGAGGCGCCACGCATCTTCCCATGCATCGAGCGCTTTCGAATAGTAACCGTAATGGACGTATAGCAGGCCCATATTGGTCAGGACCGCAGTCGTCCATCCGGATTGCGGATGCTGCGAAACAAAACTTGCGAGAGCGCTCAGATCGTCGGGCTTGGACCGATGTTGATATGTCGCCAGCGCGTCTGCTAACGCGCGATCGTCGACCGAAGAGGTCGCACCGACCGCCACGAGCGGTTCGGGCAACCTTGCGTCTCGGATGGTTTCCGTTTCAGATCGTGCACTTGCGGCATCGGAGGCTTGCGCACAAACCGGGCCCATCCACAACGCGACAATTAATGCCGTGATCGCTGGAAGCAATACCGACGCCTTCGACCCCATCATCCGCTCCCCGGGTTTTGACGTGTAAGAAAGCCATCCGCACACAACTTCGCTGGGACGCGCACTCTCGCGCGTCGACCACGAATGTCTGATCGTTAAAGTCGCTTCAAACTCGAAATGCTACGGAGACGTCCACAGTTGACATCCCCAAACACCAGAACCCCATGTCAGGGAACCTGAGCCGCCAGCTGCGGTATTGGTTTGCGAAGTTCGGTTGCCATTGGCGTCATACGCATAGGCAATGCACAGGCCGTTGTCGTAGACAGCCGTCGTTATCTGACCGGCCGAATCATAGGTGTACGTGGCGGTACTGTCGGCTTCTGCCGGAACAAAGGAAACGATGAGAGCAAGGCATACAGCGGAAAGACACTCTTTCGAGCGAAGACCTCGGATGAGCATGGTTCCCTCCCACCTATCCCACCACAGGTACTTAAACTTGCTGTTTCACCAAAAGCATAATCACAAAAAATCCGCACACAAAAGTCTTTTCGAAATGAAACTCCAAAAATTTATAGCGGCGAAGTCGGCTTCCTTTCTGATGTTTCAGAACGGAGCATGTAGTCGTGGTCGATCGAAATCGCGGAAATGGACTTCGGTCTTCCTGCAAAGCGCTCTGCCAGCGGAATGTTCTGCGACATCAGGCGCCTCCGGTCACCCTTCACAAGGGTGGTGCGGAGAATCGATGGTCAACTCTGAGTCAGCGCTTCGCGGCAATCCGCCGTGATAGCAAAGCGTGCCACTTCCGATCCCGGGATTGGTGTGAAATGCTTCCCGGTGTTGACGATGCAGAGATCGCCTTAGGGCCGCGGGCCGACAGACGAGTGCGTCTGATCCCGTAACTGTTCCGCCGCCACGTTGAGCTGGATTCTGTTCTTGCTGTCGACGACAGCAGCCGCCCAGATGCCGACACCCTTTTGCGGCAATCCGTGGGTGATATGAAGCGGCAACTCGAACAAGGTGCCGACGGGGCAGGGGTTTGACTTCCTCGAAGCGTCCCAGATCGGTGTGTTCGCGTCATTCCTCAACACGAGCAAATATGAAAATTCGGCGACGTTCGCGTCCTTGTGTTTGCTCACTCCGAATTCGGTCCAGAGAATTCGCATCTCGCCAAAAAAAGCAGTCTGCACTTCGTCTGGATCGTCCGCGACTTCGGGCGACAAGGTGCCGGCGAACTCAATGAGAGGCTTGAGCCAAGCTTCTCCCGACAGATCCAGACTGAGAAAGCGATTTTCACATCGTTTGGGCATCAGGTGCGGACCTGGATGAATCTCATCTTGTCATTCAGCAGCTGGACAGCGGTCAGCGGCCGACCTTTGTAGGCGCCGGTGTCGATGCCAATGCGGTTCGGACGGACCTCCGGCCTGCCGGCCGGTGTGATTGTATGGCCGTGGATGACGATGACGTCTTCGGGAAACGATGCCGTCCAGCCGAGGAATGGCGCTCGAGTCCACAGCGGCGAACGATCCTCGTCTCGATCGGTCTCAGGCAGCACATCCCAGCCTGGACCGAATGTCGTATCGAGCGGCAGGTGAGGCGAAATGCCGGCATGGACGAAGAGATAGCGCCCGACGCGGGCGTGGCTCTCCAGACGCTGGAGCAAAGCCATACGCGATCCCGCTAGCACATGGCGCATTCCGGATCTGATTTCTTCGGCGTCCGTAAAGTCGAGGTGACCGAGGCCGGCCTCGGAAAGCACCGCGTCGCCCCCATTGCGGAGCCAATTGAACGCATGACCGCCGAGGTCAGACGCCGACCCACGTTCGAGAACGAGCATCAGGAGCTGTTCGTGGTTTGCCATCAGGTCGTGTTGTTCGAAGGCATATCCTTGCGGACCGGCTGCAACGAGGTCGAGGACTCGCAGCGAGTTCGGACCCCGGTCAATAAAATCTCCGAGATGAACCAGAACTGGCGCCTCGAGCCGATCCTCGGTGGCGATGTGGACGATTGTCTTGTGGAGAGCGGCGAGCGCGTCGGCGCAGCCATGAATATCGCCGACCGCGAAGATCGGTCGATTGGTCTCCGCCGGCGCCGGCTGCCAGTTTGTGATCTCGATGGACATGTCTGCACTCAGTCCTTGCGTTCGGCTGCATCCAACGAGGCCCACGTCTCGCTGACCACCACCTCCTCGTGCCGTACCCGGCGGTGTTTGGCGCCGCAGTTGCGGCAGGTCCTCACATCACCCTGATAGGCGTACCGGGATGCCTCGTCGCCGACGAACGAGATCTTGTGTTCCGGATCGATCGCGCACCGCCCCTTCTCGCGATAGAGCTCCCAGAAATCCGGAATCGGCGTGAGATGTTTCGCCAGGCCGACATGGGCAAAGATCTCGGCCCCCGCGCCTACACAGAAAATGCGCATGATCTGGCAGCCGGTGAACCATGTCTGGCTGTCAGGGTCGATATGGCCGAACCAGATCGACCCATCCTCATGTCGGTAGCCGGTCGAATATGCGGCGAACAGACGACGCTTTCTCGACGTGAGAAATCGATAAAAGTTCGGGCTGTATTTGGGATCGAGATCGGGCCGGAAATCCTCCCACGCATCCGAAACTCGCTTCAGTGCCGACATCCCGTCCTCCTGCATCTGTCTGCGAGAGAGATCGGCGCAATTACGCGGATCGCAAACTATATGGCGATATTTGCCGACGGACCTTGGCCGGATCGATCCTTACCGAATGGGAAAGGTCGAGGGCTGGTATTGCTGAAGGGCTGCCCCTGTCTCGGGACAGGGGCCCAGGTGCTCGCGCCATTGTGGGCACTCCCTGTCCATCGTCGAGGCGATCACATCCCAGTTCTTGACCATGGCTGCCCAGGCAGGTGACAGATCGGCCATAGCCGGAAGCTTTGCGACGAGATCGGGCACCTGTTCGAGAAGTCGCCTGCAACGGGCAAAGTCGGAAGCATCGGACGGAACGGCGCTCTTATCTTCCATGGGCAGGCCGAGAAGGTGATGGAAGATCGCGTTGCTGCTCAAACCGCGGCGTCCGGTGGCGTGCCATTCGAGCGCGCCGGCGGGCAGATTCTGACCGGCCAGCTCGCGTTCACTGCGCGCGCGGGCTTCGGCGAGAACGCCCGGGTCCTTTGCCAGCGCGTCGAGATCGTGTTCCAGCCCGCCCACAATCGTGGCGCCCAGCAGGCGCGCGACATGGGTATCCATCACCGCGTTCTTGGGGACCAACTTCACGATCGCCGACATAATATCGATCGGAAAGGATCCGTAGACGATCACACAGCCGCTGACTTTGTCGATGCGGTATTCGGTATTGTCGAAGTCGATCATGCTTTGTCCCTTGCGCTATGTCGCCTTCCGGATGCGAACGCGCGCGAGAAGAGCGCGTCCGAACGCCGCTTTGGTCTTCCCCATCGCTTTCACCGCGGCCTCAAGCCTCTCGGCGTCATCCGCTTGTGCGGCCTCGTTGACGGCATTCTCGTAGGCTTCGGCGGCGGCCAACACGTCTGGCGACCAGCTGTCAGACCGTTCGAGCCGAAATTTCGGCGCCGCGATGACGGATCGGCATTCTTTTGCATGCATGAAGCTCCTGACCGCCTCGGTCGCCGCCGCTTCCGTCACCGGCCATGGCGCCAGGATCCATCCCGTTGCCTGACATGAATTGCACCAGAAGTCGTCGGCGCGGATGACACTGCGCAAATGGTCGGCATCCCGGAAGGCTGCGCGCCGCGGCCTGCAGCTCGCGCAATCGACATAGATGTCCTGAATCAACAGGGTCGACAATTCGCGCGAGGCATACAGTCCGCATTGCCCTTCCGTCACCCCGCGCCGCGATACGGCCCCGCCTTGTTCGACGATGGCGAAAGTTCTCGGCTTGTCGAGCGCCGGCGCCAGGGTGGCTTTGGATTTGGAGGTCATGTCGTCCCCATGGTTTTCTGCCGGGCTCGATCGATTACAGCTTGGACCTCATCGAGCACCTTCGACCCCTCCTCGATGTAGCGCCGCCCGGTTTCGTTGATCGCGAACCGCTTAGCGCCTTTGTCCTGCTCGCCGACATCGGAGATGAGGACAAACCGCAGGAGCTGCATCACCGTTCTGGTGGACATCTGTTCCGGTCCGCGAAACGCCCGGATGCCGTCCATCAAAATCTCGGCGTCTTCGTACTGCTCATCTCTATTGGCCTCGTACATCGCCGTTAGATGCCTGTGAGCGGCCGGTGAAAGCTTGAGCCCCATGTCAGATCGAATGCATGGCCGCAGCTGTCAGGCCAAGCACTATGGCCGACGTTACGCTCACGTCGCGAAGGCCGCGCAGAAGGGGCCGCTTTGAGCCAGTGATCCGGGCGATCTCGATGGCGTTGCTGACGGACTGGGCGACAGCAAACGCGATGGCAAAATAAGACGCGTAGTCCTTGTTCATTGTTCCGCCCCTTGGCGTGCGCGCTCACGGGTCTTGAGCGCGACGTCGTATCCAGTTTCAACGATGGTGACACCCTCTTTCGCTGCGACCTTTTTCACGGCGGCGCTGGCTGCGCGCAGGTAGTCGTCGGAGGGGCGTTTGTCGATCTCTTGCCCCGGGCGATAGGTCCGCCAGATCGCGCTCTGCATGTCCTTCGGCACCATGAACCAGTGCGTCCGGCACATGAACATCTTCGGCGGAACCGATCTCGTGCAGTTATGGGCGTGGCAGTGATGCGTCATCGTCATCTCCTTGACCGAAGAGGTGATCGCGATCGCGAGCCCGTCAAGTCGTCATGGCGCGAAGGCCGGCGCCGACGATGAGGTTGCCTCGTCCTGGTCGGCATGTACCTGGGGGTTGAAGCTGTTGGTCCGAACGACCTCGGACAGGAAATGGTGAGCATTGCAGCCCCGTGGATAGAAATAGAGGTCCAGAGGGTGTTTCGGCGTAAAGATCATCGCCAGGCTCGAGCGGTTATTGACTGCCCTGGTGTCTTCGCAGACCGCCTCGAAAGCTTTCTCCAGGACCGCGTTGAAGCGCGCGTAGTGGGCGGCAAGCGGCTCGATATCGGCCCCGCGGCACCGCGACGCCTCCTTTTGATATCCGTCGTCGAACGCGCTCTGGGCGGCCTGAATTCCAGGAAGCAGCGCTTCGAGGTTCTTGAAGATGGTGGCCATGACGCTCTCCAAACTGCGGATTTCCGCGACAAACTTGGCGTGAGAGTGCACGTGCGCGCTGCAAGGAAGAGGGTGTCCTCCCGCGCGCAAAAAAAATAAGCCGTGAATTAACTTGAAGGCGAAAAATCTGAGGCGAGCTTTTGGGCACGATGAGAGGAAACCCAGTGCCCAACACCCTGCCCAAGCCCCTCGATCCTGTACGGTTCTGGTTTGAAAATGCTGGCCGCCACCTCGTAAGTGAGGACACGCGCGCTGCCCTGGGGGCGGACCCGACCCACGAGCAGATCATTAAGCGCAGCCTCGCCAGCGCGTGGCCGCGCACCAAGGGTCAAAATCGGCTTACGAAAACGGAGGCCGCGATCATTGGCCCCACAGGTGGGCGCATTTTCACGAAGACGGCGCAATTCCCGGATTCGGATTGCGCGACGAACCCTGACAGCAAGCTCGAAATCGTAAGAGCCGTCAGCGGGTACAGCCTCCTGGTGACCGAGATTGTCACCAACCCACCTGCCTTGCCCTTTCTTGCCATCTGCTTCGACCGCGGCACCGATTACGGTCCCGTGCTTCGTGTCACGGAGAGCCTGCATCGCATCCATATCTGCTCCACAAAAGCTGAAACGGCGATCACCTTCGATCTCACAGAGGTGAACCGCCTGCAAAGACTCGTGGAGCGATACGGAATGTCTCTGATCGACAAGGCCGTAGACGCCCGGCTTCAGATCGATCATGGGGGCCCGTATATCGACAAGCATCTCGCTCAGCTCGACGCCGCCCGGATCAAAGTCGGCGCGAACATGTCGACCGAAGAGCTGGTCTGGCAGATGCCTGCGAAAGGCTCCGGCACACTCAGGGCATTCAGGGTGTGGCAGAAAGCTGCGAAATCGAAGGACCAGAACAATGAATGATGACGCGATCTATGAGACGCCAATCTTCGTGAGAAGGGTGGGTGAGAACGGCTACCTTGCGCACCGAGCTGTCTACGCGGCGATGGGCGAACCCAACAAAGATCTTCAGCGGGATTTCATCTTCGACCTCGAAAGCATCGCAATGGAGGACGGTAATTTTGTGGTCGTCCGGAGCGCGAGAATGCCGCGAGGCGGAGTCGGTTCGCGTGTCGAGCTGCCGGCAGAAGACGAATATGCGTTTCATCTGCGCGCCGTTCCTCTTCGTGGCTCGTCCAAACGTGGCGGGATCGACAGCGATCCAGGGCGCCTGTTCTGGCTGGATCGGCAAGCCGCTCTCAATGGTTTCCGTATTCAAGGCACTCCGCAAATGACGGTTCGCTCCCGTCACTTCTTCAATCGAAACGAGCACCTCACCGTTCTCGAAACACGCTTCGAAGGCCGCCTTGCCGTGGTCGATCGAGGCAAATTCCAGGCGGCCTGGCTTAACGGCGTTGGTCGCAAACGAGGCTTCGGCTTCGGAATGCTTCATCTCTCCGATATCTCAGCGAAGGACAACTGATCATGACCATCTCGACGCGATACGACGTAAGTTTCAAAGGTGCGATTGTCACGGAGCAGCCGTACCACTCCACGACGACCGACCCACGTAAAGACCAGGAACCCCTTCGGCTTCCTCGTCACCCGATGGGTCATCATATGGTGCCAGTAATCCCCTCGGCGGGTATCCGCGGGCGTCTTCGCCGGCACGCCTTCAAGTTTCTGACGAACGCGCTGATCCGGAAGGCCGGCCTGCCGGACGACACCAGTCCGTTCACGCTGCACGACTATTATCTCAACGCGACCGGCGGCTTCTCTGAGAAAGGCAACGGCCACATCAAAATGCGGGCCGACCGCGAGCGCAATCCGATTACGTCGCTTTTCGGCAGCGCGTTCCAGTGGAACGAGAGCCGCGTCTATATGGGCATCGGCATGCCGGCGGACCCGGAGAATACGAACGTGTTCGTCATCAAGGGTGTGCGTCGTGACGATCTCCTGCGATCGGCATCGGGCGAGACTGCGGACTTCAAGCTCGGCAAATCGGTTTACGAGGAATTTCTGGTCCGGCAGGCAATGGCGAAGGCGGACACCGCGCGCACGAAGGAGATTGCGACGCTCACCGGCACGGGCCGCGGGAAGAAAGGCAAGCAGAAGGAGCTTACCGAGGAGGAGAAGGTTCGCGTTCAGGAATTGAAGGCGCAAACGCCGGGCGACAGAACGGTGTCAGGGCAAATGATGGTGGCTGGCTTCGAGGCCGTTCCGACCGGCACCGTCTTCAATCACCGGATGGATATGATCGGCGTGACCGGCGCCGAAATCGGCTTCTTTCTGAAAATCCTGAAGGAGTTCAGCCGTCGTCCGTGGCTCGGCGCCAAGCAAGCCGTTGGCTGTGGCGGGGTTCGAGCATACTGGGACTTCAAGATCACGGAGGTCGACACCTGGAACGACGTTGCCGAAGGCCGCATCGCGCTCGGCGGCGAAGACAAGGTCTTCGATTGTCCCGACGTCCTCGCTCCCTTCATCGATGAATGGGAACTGTTCCTCGCCGGCGCTTCCGTCGACGACATGCGGGCATCCGAAGTGATCGCGGCGGCGGTCGACGAGGTCACGGAGCAGACCTCGGGAGACGCGGACTTCGATGAGAAAGGCGATCGGGATGAGTAAGGTAGTTGAACTCACCGCTGAGGCCTTCAAGCCAGGCGGCGCCGTGGAGATCGTTTTCAGGAGGTTCGGACGAAAGGTCTTGCCGAACGATCAGCAGCGCGATTACGCGATCGCGGTTGCCGAGGCTATCGACGCCGGCCACGATACCGTTCCCCCTATCGCTCTTTACGAAGCATCGACCGGCATCGGCAAATCGCTTGGGTACCTCGTGCCTTTGGCCATCAGCGCCACATTCGGTAAGCGAGCGATCGTCTCGGCGTCGACAATCCAGCTGCAGGAGCAAATTCTCGCTCCCGGTGGCGATTTCGATCTCGCCGCTTCTGTCGCAGCCGAAGTCACGAAAAGCCCTCAGGTCACTGCTGCGGTCCGCAAGGGTCGATCGAACTTCATCGATCCTAACGGCCTCTCCGAGCTGATCCGGCGTCAGGAAGGAAGCGCTTCTGACAAGGCGGTTCTCGACGAGCTCGCGAACTGGCTGAAGGAAACCGCCAGCGGAGATCTCGAGGAGTTCCGTCAGGAATATGGACCCATTCCGGACGGCATCCCGCTTTCGTTCATCACGGCCCGCCGGTTCGACGTCAGCGAATACTATGATCGCCATGTCGCCATGGCGATGGACGCGGACATCGTGGTGACCAACCACAGTCTGCTTCTGCTTCATGCGAAGCGCATGTGGACCGGTCTTCTGGGAGAACACGGCGACTATCATACGCTCGTCGTCGACGAAGCCGATCGGCTACCGGCGGCGGCGGAGTCGCTACTTTCGGACGGCTTTCCCATCGAGCTCGTGAAAAATATGATCGGCCGGCTGCCAGCCTCGGGCCGGCGAACCCATGTCCTGGAGACGCTCGAGAAGCTTGATGACTTTCTGCAGGAGGTCTACGACGACGCCGGCCGCTTCGGGAACCTGTTCCAAACCAAAATGACGGGGTCATACCTCGCTCTCGTCGGCGCGAAAA
>CAISYL010000113.1 GCA_903889655.1 uncultured Alphaproteobacteria bacterium
CCCGACATGCGCAGCCACTTGCGTTCGCCCGACGAGATGAACTGGTCGACCACCACCTGCGCGCCATTGGCGAAGTCGCCATATTGCGCTTCCCAGAGCACCAGCGCATTGGGCTCGGCGAGGCTGTAGCCATATTCGAAACCGAGCACGGCGTTTTCCGAAAGCATCGAGTTGATGACTTCGTAGGGCGCCTGATTTTCCGCGACATGGTTCAGCGGAATATAGCGATCCTCGGTCTCCTGATCGTTCAGCACCGAATGGCGATGCGAGAAGGTGCCGCGCTCGGAATCCTGTCCCGACAGACGAACCTTGAAGCCTTCATTGAGCAGCGTGCCGAAGGCAAGCGCCTCCGCCATGCCCCAGTCGATACCTTCGCCGGTCTCGATCATCTTCGTGCGATTGTCGAGGAAGCGCTGGATCGTCTTGTGGATGTTGAAGCCTTCCGGAATCTCCGTCAGCTTCTTGCCGATTGCGCGCAGCGTGTCGAGATCGACGCCCGTGTCGCCGCGTTGCGCCTCGCCCTCGGCGCGGCCGAGGCCCGCCCAGCGACCATCGAGCCAATCGGCCTTGTTCGGACGGAAGCTGTTGGCGGCTTCGAGTTCGCCCTCGAGCGTCTGCCGGAACGCTTCGAGACGTCCGTCGAGTTCTTCCTTGGTCAAGAGCCCGGCGCTGACGAGCCGCTCGCCGTAGATTTCGAGCGTCGTCGGATGGCTCCTGATCTTCTTGTACATCAGGGGCTGCGTGAAGCTCGGCTCGTCGCTTTCGTTATGGCCGAAGCGGCGATAGCAGAACATGTCGATGACGACCGGCTTGTTGAAGCGCTGCCGGAATTCGGTCGCGATCTTGGTCGCATGGACGACCGCTTCGGGATCGTCGCCGTTCACATGGAAGATCGGCGCCTGCACCATCTTCGCGACGTCGGACGGATAGGGCGACGAGCGCGAGAAGATCGGGCTCGTCGTGAAGCCGATCTGGTTGTTGATGATGAAATGGATCGAACCGCCGGTGCGATGTCCCTTGAGGCCCGAAAGCCCGAGGCATTCGGCGACGACGCCCTGGCCCGCGAAAGCCGCGTCGCCGTGGATCAGCAGCGGGATGACGGAGCCGCGCACGCTGTCATGGAGCTGGTCCTGCTTTGCCCGCGCCTTGCCGAGCACGACCGGGTCGACGATCTCGAGATGCGAAGGGTTGGCGGTGAGCGACAGATGCACCTTGTTGCCGTCGAACTCGCGGTCCGACGAGGCGCCGAGGTGGTACTTCACGTCGCCGGACCCGTCGACGTCTTCGGGGTTCGACGAACCGCCCTTGAACTCATGGAAGATCGCGCGATAGGGCTTCGACAACACGTTGACGAGCACGTTGAGACGCCCGCGATGGGCCATGCCGAAGACGATCTCCTTGGCACCGAGATTGCCGCCGCGCTTGATGATCTGTTCGAGCGCCGGGATCATCGCTTCGGCACCGTCGAGGCCGAAACGCTTGGTGCCGATATACTTGATGCCGGCGAAGCGCTCGAAGCCCTCGGCCTGAATGAGCTTGTCGAGAATGGCGAGCCGGCCCATCTCGGTGAAGGTGACTTCCTTGTCCGGCCCTTCGATGCGTTCCTGGATCCAGGCCTTCTCTTCCGGATCGCCGATATGCATGAACTCGACGCCGATCGTGCCGCAATAGGTGCGGCGCAGGATTTCGAGCATCTGGCGCACGGTCGCCGTTTCGAGGCCGAGCACATTGTCGATGAAGATCGGCCGGTCGAGATCGTCGGGACCGAAGCCGTAACTTTCCGGCTGAAGCTCGGGATGTTCGGACTTCGGGCGGAGCTGCAGCGGATCGACATCGGCGTCGAGATGTCCGCGGATACGGTAGGCGCGGATCATCATCAGCGCGCGGACGGAGTCGAGCGTCGCGGCGCGGATTTCGGCCTCGCTCGCGCCGCCCTTTCGCTCGGAAATCTTCTGCTTGATCGGGGCTTCTATCTCGCCCCAGTTGCCGTCCAGCGCCGAGACGAGCTCGCCATTGGCGACCACGGGCCAGTCTGCTCGCTGCCAGGAGGCGCCCTTGGCCTCCTTCAGCACGTCCTCGCGCCGGTCGCCGAGGCTTTCGAAAAAGCTCCGCCACTCCGCATCGACCGAATTCGGGTCCTGCTGGTAGCGGGCATGGAGTTCTTCAACGAAGGCTGCGTTGGTTCCGTAGAGGAAGGACGTCCGCTCGAAGCGCTCGGTGGCGCTGTCATTGCTCATTGGCTGTCCGGTGCGAGGTCGCCCTCGCACCCCCTTGTTGATAGAGGCGGCTTGCTGGCCGGAATCTTAACCGGTCTGGGTCAACAAGCCATTTAACCTTATCGCGAAATCGACGACCGGCCGGTGACGATTCCGCAATCTTCAGTGCCCCTTCAGAACCTCGACCAGCGTGGTGCCGAGGGCCGCCGGCGAGGGCGAAACCCGGATGCCGGCCGACTTCATGGCCTCCATCTTGGCCTCCGCCGTGCCGCGGCCACCGGAAACGATGGCGCCCGCATGGCCCATGCGACGGCCGGGGGGAGCCGTGACGCCGGCGATGAAACCGACCATCGGCTTCTTCACCTTGGAGGCCTTGATCATGTCCGCGGCTTCTTCCTCGGCCGTCCCGCCGATTTCACCGATCATGATGATCGATTCCGTCTGCGGATCGGCAAGGAACATCTCAAGCGCATCGATGAAGTTCGTGCCGTTCACCGGATCGCCGCCGATGCCGATGCAGGTCGACTGGCCGAGGCCGGCCGCCGTCGTCTGTGCGACGGCTTCATATGTAAGTGTCCCGGAGCGCGAGACAATGCCGACCGAACCGGTCTTGTGGATATGGCCGGGCATGATGCCGATCTTGCACTGGCCCGGTGTGATCACGCCCGGGCAGTTCGGTCCGACGAGACGGGTCTTGGAGCCCGACAGCGCGCGCTTCACGCGCACCATGTCGAGAACCGGGATGCCCTCGGTGATGCAGACGGCAAGTTCGATGCCCGCATCGATCGCTTCGAGGATCGCGTCCGCGGCAAAGGGCGGCGGCACATAGATCGCCGAGGCATTTGCGCCGGTGCGCTCGACCGCTTCGGCGACCGTGTTGAAGACGGGCAGGCCGAGATGCGTGGTGCCGCCTTTGCCCGGCGAGGTGCCGCCGACCATCTTGGTGCCATAGGCGATCGCCTGTTCCGAATGGAACGTACCCTGCTTGCCCGTGAAGCCCTGGGTGATGACCTTCGTATTCCTGTCGACGAGAACAGCCATTTACGCAGCCTCCTTCACGGCCTTGACGATCTTCTCGGCCGCGTCGGCGAGATTGTCGGCGGAAATAATGGGCAGGCCGGATTCGGCCATGATCTTCTTGCCGAGTTCGACATTGGTGCCTTCGAGGCGGACGACCAGCGGAACCTTGAGGCTGACTTCCTTGGCCGCCGCGATCACGCCTTCCGCGATGATGTCGCAGCGCATGATGCCGCCGAAGATGTTGACGAGGATGCCTTCGACATTCTTGTCGGAGAGGATGATCTTGAAGGCCGCCGTGACCTTTTCCTTGGTCGCGCCGCCGCCGACGTCGAGAAAGTTGGCCGGCTCGGAACCGTAATATTTGATGATGTCCATCGTCGCCATGGCAAGGCCCGCGCCATTGACCATGCAGCCGATCTTGCCGTCGAGCTTGACGTAGTTGAGGTCGTATTTGGACGCCTCGACTTCGGCCGGGTCTTCTTCCGTGATGTCGCGGAGTTCGACGATGTCCTTGTGGCGGTACAGCGCGTTATCGTCGAAGCCGACCTTGGCATCGAGGCAGACGAGCTTGTTGTCGCCGGTGACGACCAGTGGATTGATTTCGAGCTGCGCCATGTCTTCGGCGACGAAGGCCTTGTAGAGCTTGTCGACCAGCGCGACGGCCTGCGCGTTGAGATCGCCCTCGAGACCGAGCGCGAAAGCGACCTTGCGGCCGTGGAAGCTCGAAACGCCCGAGGCCGGATCGATCGAGAAGGTGAGGATTTTCTCAGGCGTCGAATGCGCCACTTCCTCGATGTCCATGCCGCCTTCGGTCGAGACGATGAAGGCGATGCGCGAGGTCGCGCGGTCGACCAGCACCGAGAGGTAAAGCTCGCGGGCGATCGAGGAGCCTTCCTCGATATAGAGGCGGTTGACCTGCTTGCCGGCCGGACCCGTCTGATGCGTGACGAGCGTCGAGCCGAGAAGGCGCGTTGCCTCCTTCTTCACGTCGTCGATCGATTTCACCACCTTGACGCCGCCGGCCTTGCCGCGGCCGCCGGCATGGATCTGCGCCTTCACGACATAGACCGGGCCGCCGAGCTTGTTGGCTGCGTCCACCGCTTCGTCTGGGCTGAAGGCCGGAAAACCCCGCGGTACGGCCACGCCGTATTTCGCAAGCACGGCTTTGGCCTGGTATTCGTGGATATTCATGAGCATCCGTCCGGCATGAGGGGCGGCGGGAAGTCGCAAAAGGCCCCAATGGGAAGATCGACTGGGCGGCAGTTATAGCACCCGAGAAGAGGGGCGCAACCGCCAAATGCTGAATCTAGGTTCAGACCATCAAGCGGCTAACCTACAGAATTTTCAGTATAAAATTTATAGGGTCGCCCCTGCGGCACCCTGCCCATCCTTTGTGCAGATAAGCGGTGAGGAGTCCGGCCGCATGGCCGAACCTCAATATTCAAACGCCAGATTGTGACGGACATGCTACAGTTTTGAGACTTTCTGAGCTCCCCATCCGGGGGCGGACAGACACGATAACGCGCCGCAAGAGCGGCTGGGAAATCAGACATGCAGGACTTCCGGGTGCGCGGGCGGCGCTGGCTGCCATCGGCTTCACCACGCGCACGCTTCGCGCTCCTGATGGGCGCGGCAGCCTTCGCGACCTTTACGGCGCTCCGCCTCATTCTGACAGGCCTCCTCGCAACGCCTTCCGCCGAGCGTCCGTTCACCGACGTTCTGGCGGCCTTCGCGATGGGAGCGCTGCGCGACTTCGGCGTCGCGCTCATCTTCGGCGTATTCTTTCTGGTGCTGCTCAATGCCCGCGCCCGCTGGAAACGGCGCTTCGGCCGCGCCGTACCCCTCGTCTTTCTGACACTGGCGCTTTTTCTCCTCGTCTTCAGCGCCATCGCCGAAGTGTTCTTCTGGAACGAGTTCGACAGCAGGCTGGACGGCATCGCGCTCTACTACCTGATGTTCCCGCGCGAGGTGATCGGCAACCTGCAGGAATCCTTCAACATCGCGCTTTACCTGCCGATGGTCGCGGCCGTTGCCATCGCCCTCACCTTCGCCCTGCGACGCTTCCTCCGCCATGCGGTGGATGCGGTACCCGTCAAAGGCCTTCGTCCGCGTGAATTCGCGATCTCCGCGCTGGTTCTCGTCGCCGGCATTGCCATCCTCGAAACGGCCAGAGGCGACGTCAGCGCCAATCGCGAAGTCAACCAACTGGCCGAAAACGGCTGGTCGACCTTCATCAGCGCCGCACTCACCAACGATCAGGATTATGACGGCGTCTTTCCGACCATGGACGAGCACGAAGCGATCCGCACCGTGCGCAAGCTCGTTGCGCAGGACAACACGACCTTTATCGATCCGCCGACCATGCGCAGCATTCGCCGCTGGGTCGACAACGGCGCCGCGCCGAGGAAGCTCAACATCGTCATCGTGACGAATGAATCCTTCGGCTCGAAATTCGTCGGCGCCCTCGACTACAAGAAAAAGCCGAGCCTGACGCCGGCGCTCGACAAGCTCTCCACCGAAAGCCTTTTCCTGACGAACATCTATGCCTCCGGCGATCGCACCGTGCGCGGTCTCGAGGCGACGGAAACTGCTTTTGCCGTCATTCCCGGCATCTCGACCGCGCGGCGCGCGCAATCGGAGGGCATGTATTCCCTGCCATATCTGCTGAAGAGCTTCGGCTATCGCACGACCGTCCTCTATGGCGGCCGCAACGCCTTCGACAACATGGGCAACTACTGGAAGGGCATCGGCTTCGATCCCGTCTGGGATCAGATGGACATCCGCCATGACAGCTTCGAAACGGCCTGGGGTGTCTCCGATGAAGACCTTTACACCGAAGCCCTGTCGCGCATGGACGACATGTCGAAAGAGGGCAAGCCCTTCCTCATCACCATGATGACGGTCTCGAACCACCGCCCCTATCTCTTCCCCGAGAACCATGTGAAGCAGGACCCGTCCATGACGAAGCGCGATAATTCGGCGCGCTATGCGGACTGGGCCTATGGCGATTTCGTGGAGCGCGCGAAGTCGCACAAATGGTTCGGCGATACCGTCTTCGTCTTCGTTGCCGACCACAGCGAAAAGATCAATGGCGCCGCCCAGGTGCCGCTGCAGGACATGCGCATTCCGATCATCATCTACGCCCCCGGGCATATCGCACCGAAACGGATCGAGACGCTCGGCTCGCAGATCGACCTTATTCCGACCCTTCTCGGCGAACTGGGCTTTTCATATATGAGCCCGTTCTTCGGTGTGGATCTGCGGCGCGTCCCGCCGGGCGGCGGCTGGCTCACCACCGCGCATAATTTCTCGGTCGCCTTCGGCCGTCCGGGACATGTCGCGGTCCTCGAACCCAACGCATCGCCCAAGGGCTACAGCTTCGAGGCGGGCCTGACGCCGCTCAGGCCGGAGACGCCCGACGCTGAAACGCTGAAGGAAGCGATCGCCCTGACGCAGACCGCCCACCACATGTTCTATGCGCACCAGTACCACATGCCCGACGACCGCAAATGGCCGGCCTATACGCCGCCCTCCCGCGCCGTGGCGCAGGAGCCGTCGCTCGACGATCCGGTCAAAAGGCCGTAGCACCTCATCATCACCGCCGCGCAGCGCTCGGGCTGCACGGCGGTGATGACGTCAGGTATGAACAGCGCCCACCAGCCTAGTTCATCAAATCCGACGTCGTGATCTCATGCGAGCCGCCTGGCATCGAGATCATCATCCCGTCGCGACCGATCAGCGTGTCGCCCTCTCCTCGCACCTCGGCGACGCCGCGCAGAAAGATGTGCTGCATCAGCGACGTCGGAAGCGGCGGCACGATGTGCGAATAGACGAGCATCTTCACATGCGCCTCGTTGGCGATCTCCGCCGCCTCGACCGGCGACGTGTGATAATTGATCGTGTCGCGCGCCATCTTGGCGAGACGATGATTGCCGATCTGATCGAGCCCCCCGGCGATGGTCCGGACCATCCCGGCATTGAGCGCCTCATGCACGAGAAGATCGGCGTCCTTCGAAAACACCGCGACGTTCTCGAATTTCTTGGTGTCGCCCGATACGACGGCGACGCGCCCCTGATATTCGATGCGATAGCCGAAAGCCGGTTCGATCGGATGGTGGTTGACGAGGAAGGCCGAGATTTTGAGCCCGTCCTTGTCGAAGACGACGACGGACTGTCCGAGATCGGGCTTGGCGACCTCATGCGCGATCATCCGCGCCCCTTCCGGCGCCAGATAATCCGTCCCGTGATGAACGATGCGAAATCCGGAATCCGAATCGTAAGCCATCGCAAAGCCGCGCACGACGTCGGCCGTACCGCTGACGCCATAGGCATTGCCCTCCAGATCGAGAGGCGCCTTGATTTCCTGCGGCTTGCCCGGCCCGAAGATCACGAGAGGAACTTTCCGCCCGGCGATCCAGCTCTGCACGGCGAATTCGCCGAGCGCGCCGATATGGTCGGAATGAAGATGCGTCAGCAGCACGGTATCGATCGCGTTTGCAGGCAGCCGCATCTGGGCGAATTTCGCCCAGGACCCCGGCCCCGTATCGATGACGACGATATGACCACCCGCAATGACCGCCGTGCAGGCGTTCGCCCGCGCCGGATCGGGCATCGGCGATCCCGTCCCGCACAGGACGATATGGAGGCTCTTGTCCGTCAGAAGCGCCGAATGGTCGGCCGAAGCAAGGCGACCGGAGACTGCGCGCCGCGCGATTTCGTCCTGCAACCCCGGCATCGTCCAGACGGCAGCAACCGCCGCCAGGATCAACACCACCAGCATTGCCGCCGATACCGCGGCGATCCTCGTTTTTCGTCCCATATCCGTTTCCTCTCCCGAATTAATGGATAACATTAATTCGTTTCCGGCCGCCGCACAAGCCCGCGCAAAGAAAACGGGCGGACACTGAAGTCCGCCCGCATGATGCGCCTGGCCCGGAGACCGGGGATAAGTTCACCGCAGACGTCGGATCGAGGAGATCCGGTCGTTGAAGCCGAGCCGTCCGAGGTCGGAGATATCGCGGTCGACGGTAATGCAGCGCCCGCGATACCGGATATCCTCGCAGACCGCCCAGACACCGCCACCCACGCTGAGGCTCGATATCTCGTCATTGATGCCGAGCGCCGTCAGATCCGGCACATCGCCATTGAAGCTCATATTGCCGCCGGAGAAATTGACGTTCTGGAAAACGGTGAGGCCGGAGCCCCGGCCTGGCCGGTCATAGCCGCCCCCACCATATCCACCGTGATCCCCTTGCCGATCGTCGACCTGTCGGATCGAGGAGATCTTGTCGTTCAGTCCGAGCTTGCGGAAATCGGCCACGTCGCCGTCGACGACGATACAGCGCCCACGATAATTGGCGTCTTCGCAAACCTGCCATGCGCCGCCGCGCACCGACATGCTCGATGCCGCATCGTTGACGTCCAGCGCATTGAGATTGGGAATGTCGCGATCGATCCTGACCGAGCCGCCCTTGAAGCCGACATCCTCGAAAAGAACGACCCCACCCCGCGCCTCGGCGGCGGCCGGAACGACCAGAACCAGAAGAGCCGCCACAGCCAGCGCCCTTGTCACGCCCGTCAATCGCATTGTTTCCCCCTCGAATTGCCCGTGTCGAGATTAGCGCGGCCATTCGACCCCGCAAGGGGGTTCGCATGGTCCCTCGAAACGATATGGCTCTTGAAACAGAACGGGCGGACATTGCTGCCCGCCCGTTCGACGTCCGAAGCCGGAGCTTCGCGTTATTTCTTCTTCGCACCCTTGGGCGCGGCGCCCTTGGCAACGCTCGGATCGATCTTCTTGCAGGCATCGACGAGACCGGCGACGGCATCGACGGACTTCTGGAAGGCCTTCTTTTCAGCCGAGTTGAGCTCGATCTCGACGATGCGCTCGACACCGCCCTCGCCGATCACGACCGGCACGCCGACATAGATATCCTTCTGGCCGTACTGGCCGTCCAGATAGGCGGCGCAGGGCAGAACGCGCTTCTGATCCTTGAGATAGGCTTCGGCCATCGCGATACCGGAAGCGGCCGGCGCGTAGAAGGCCGAACCCGTCTTCAGCAGGCTGACGATCTCCGCCCCGCCGTCGCGCGTGCGCTGGATGATCTGGTCGAGCTTTTCCTTCGTCGTCCAGCCCATCTTGATGAGATCGGGAAGCGGAATGCCCGCGACCGTCGAGTAGCGCGGCAGCGGCACCATCGTGTCGCCATGGCCGCCGAGCACGAAAGCCGTCACATCCTCGACCGAGACCTTGAATTCTTCGGCGAGGAAATAGCGGAAGCGGGCACTGTCGAGCACGCCGGCCATGCCGACGACCTTGTGATGCGGCAGACCCGAGAACTGGCGCAGCGCCCAGACCATCGCGTCGAGCGGGTTGGTGATGCAGATGACGAAAGCGTTCGGTGCATATTTCGCGATGCCTTCGCCGACCTGCGCCATCACCTTGAGGTTGATGCCGAGAAGATCGTCGCGGCTCATGCCGGGCTTGCGCGGCACGCCGGCGGTCACGATGACGACATCGGCGCCCTTGATGCCCTTGTAGTCGTTCGCGCCGGACAGAGCGGCATTGTAGCCCTCGACAGGCGAGGTTTCGGCAAGATCGAGCGCCTTGCCCTGGGGCAGGCCTTCCGCGATATCGAAAATGACGACGTCGCCGAGCTCCTTGAGCCCCGCCAGCAGAGCGAGCGTGCCACCGATCTGTCCGCCGCCGATAAGAGCGATTTTCTTCCGCGCCATGAGATGAAGCCTCCGGATGTCTGGATGCGAGGGGATCGACGGCCTGTCCCGGCCCGATCGCGCGACGCGAGGTTGGGATATCGGGGAGCCTAGTAGCGTGAATCCGGCCGTTCCGCAATGAAAGGGGCCGATCCTTAACCAAGATTCCTTGATCTCGTTGACCGTCGGGGGCTCCCGGCGCAGCATTTCATTCTGGGACACTCGCCGTGCCCCTTAAGGAAAACTTCACCAGAAAGTGCTTTTTTGGTGGGCACGGCGGACCAGATGGCGGTTCGTGGGGGCATGAACCGCGAAGGCGGTCGCCTCCTGATGGGCCATCGCCCGGAGAGCACCGATAGGGGGCTGGGGCATGTCGGCTTTTTGGCTGAACCGACCGGGGCGTATCGCCCTGATGACGATCGTCTTCGCAGGGCTTGGACTGTCGGGATGTGCCGCGCCGATTATCGGCGGGCTCACCGCCGGCCAGGTCTTTTCGATCGCGGGCCTCGGCGCCACCATCATGACCGGCCGCGACCTGACCGAGCATGCCGTCTCGATGGTCACCGGCAAGGACTGCCGCTTCCTCGAAACCCTGTTCCGCAATGGCCGCTCCTTCTGCGAGACCCCGGACAGCGTCGCCACGAAAGATGATTTCCACGGGGTCATCGCCCTTCTTGAGGAAAAGAAGGCACCCGCCGTCCAGGGCACGCAGGTCGCCGCCGCCGATCTCGATCCGGATCTTCTCGGCTTCGCGCCCATCGACCGCCACGCGGCGGAAGATTTCTCGCTGGAAATCGCCCGCAAACCCCACGTCACGGGCGAAGGATCCCGCCTGTCCTTCGGCATGCTGGGCGCGAGTTTCGGCCAGTCCTGGAATTACAATCTGGCGATCCGCGATCAGAAGTCCGGTGCCAAACTCGCCGACGCCGAACAGCCTTCGGCCAAATCGCTCGGTCTCCGTCCGGCCCGGGGAGAATATGCCGGCCTTTGACCGGAGCTGAAACTCCGGGCGAAGCGGTTTACACGGTCGACGCCTTACTTACCCGGAATGACAAAGGCGCCCGCCAGGCGGCAGGCGCGGCCCGGCTGTTTTCCATCGACCGCGACAAGGGTCAGATCGCCGTTCGGCACCTGTCCCTCGGCAAGCTTGATCGGCAGATAGAAGCCAAAGCCCTCCCCCTTGAGGTGAAGTGCCGCCTTGAGTTCACCCCGAGGGAGAAGACTCCGCGTGAACCCGACGCGATGACCGGCGCGATCGAAGGCGAGTATCCATTCCGGATTGGCATCGCCGTCGGGATCGAGTGCCCAACCCCGCACGGCCCAGCCGCCCGGAGCAACATTCTCGATCTGCTCGATCCACCAGCGCGGACAGGCCGGCGCCTCGAACGGATTACCGGTGAAATCGGGCGGCACATACCATTTGGCGGCAGGCGAAAACAGCGACAGACGGTGCTCGCGCAGAAAGGGGTAGCTCTGAACGACCCTTGCGGCATGGAGATAGAACATCGTCTGCAACACCCGCTCTGACGACACGTCGTTCAACGCAAAGAATGCTCCTTCGTTCACCCCCGCGACTGCCGCCTTCATCGTCTGGTTCGCATCAGGGCGCAGGGTCGAAAAACCGAACCCGGTCAGAAAGGCGATACTCACCAGCGACAACGCCGCGCGGCGCAGGAAATCGGAAGGTCCGCGTAACTGGACGAACCGGAAAAGCAATCCCGCAATGCCAATCCAGAAAATGAAGGCCGGCGTCGCATATCGCGACAGCGTTGCATATTCGAGGCCCACGATGACACGCCCCCATGCCGTGAACCCCGCGAAACAAAGCATGTAGAGGCAGATCGCGGACAGCAGAACCGACCGCCTCTCGACGACCTCGCCCCGAAGATATGGCAGCAGAACCAGATCGACGAGCAGCGCCATGAATACGCAAAGCCCCGTTGCGCCGATGCCCGCCGCCACGGCGATCGCAGGCGAAAACGGGGAGCCGAGCATCGCGAAGAAGAAGAACGCGACCTCCACAACGGAGCGACGGCCGGCCAGATATGGATTGGGATGATAGTCGACAAGAAACAGCGCGGCGAAGATCACGCATATGACCGCCACCGCGACGATGTCGCCAATCCTCGCCCGCCGGGCGAACAGCACGAAAAGAAGCGGCGCTCCGAGAAAAAGGCCCGCGCCGAAAGAGACGGTGCACAACCCGATGCACAGTACCGCCGCCAACCCGATCGCCAGCTTGCGCCGGAAAACGCGCGCGGCGGCATATTGCTCACAGGCACTGATCGCCAGTATCGCGAAGAGCAGAAAAAGCGGGAACTGAACTTGAAATCCGAAAAGAAGGTTCTGCCATTGCGCAACCGAGAGCATGGCGACGCCGGCAAGCGCGGCGAACGCCCGGTTCCACATCTTCGCCATGTCGCCACAGGCGATACCGGTCATAAGCCACGCGAGGACGAGATCGAGGACGACGATCAACGTTATCGGCAAAATATTGCGCATGTCGAACAGCCCGTAATCGAGCAGGAAGACGGCATGCGAAGTCGCGATGATGTGTTCGTTCTGATGCTTGAAGAAATAGGCCGGCTTGAATACGGAGGCAAAATCCGTCGCCATCGCAGCGACGAGATTCCATTGATCGAAAGCCTGCGCCACGAGGAAGTTGTCATGAATGATGATCAACGATCGCAGCACGAGGCCGAGCGAGATGAGGACAACGCCCCATTGCACGATGGGCTCAAGTCTCGACCCGGCATAGGAACGTCCCGCGGCATCCGGCAGTATACGTTGTATTCTCCTGATCACTTTGGCGGCTCTCCGACGGCACCAGCCAGGCGGCAGGCGCGATCCGGCTGTTCGCCATCGACCGCGACAAGGGTCAGATCGGAGCCGGGCACATGGCCGAGCGGCAGCTTCACCGGCAGATAAAAGCCGGAGACGGCCTGCTCGACATTCAATCTGGACCTCAATTCAGGCCTGTAGACCAGCGCCCGCGTGAACCCGACGCGATGTCCGGTTCCGTCGAACGCAAGCATCCATTCCGGGTTCGCCGTCCCGTCGAGACGCAGCGCCCAGCCCCGTATCGCCCAGCCGCCCGGTGTGACGCTCTCGATTTTGTCTATCCACCCACGTGGACAGGAAGGAAGGTGAAGGGGATCGGCGATATCCGGCGGCACATACCATCCGGTGGATGGCGCGAATAACGACAAGCGAGCTCGTCGCAGAAACGGATAACTCCGGCGCACTTCCTCCGCGTCGAAAAAATAGAGTCTTTTCAGCATGGGCAGGTAGGGAACGTCGTTCAGCGCAAAGAAAGCACCGGCGTTGATCGCGTCGACCATGCCGCGCATGAGCATGTTGGCGTCCGGACGGAAGGTTGAAAGTGCGAAACCGGAGAGCGCCGCGACGATCGTGAGCGACAGAGTTGCGCGGCGCGCGAGCTCGGGCCAGGGGCGCTGCGCGAGGAACCGGAGCAGAAGTCCCATCGCGCCGATCCAGAAGAAGAAGGCCGGCGTCGTGTAACGCGAACTGGTCGCCCCATCGAGACCACCCCTCACCCGCCCCCAGGCCGTCGTCGTCGCGAAGGCGAGCGCTATGAGGCAGAAGGCGACCAGAGCAAGCGAGCGTCGATCCACCGGGCGGCGCGCGAGATAAGGCTGGAAAACGAAATGCACCGCCAGACCCGTAAAGAGTACGACGCCGAAAAATCCGGCGACGGCCGAAATGCCGATCTGGATCGAGAAGGGTGAGCCAATAAGAGAGAGGCAGAAAAGAACCAGTCCTCCAGGGGACCGCCGTCCTGTCCCGTAGGAACCCGGATGATAATCGGCAAAGAAGAGTGCGAGGAAAATGACCCAGGCGATCCCGACAAGGAAAAACGCGGATGGCTTCGCGCGGCGGATGACCAGTACGAAGATCAGGACGCCACCGATAACGACTCCTGTCGCGAAGGAGAAGATGCAGAGCCCCACCGAGAGAATGACGGCCAGACCCGCCACTCGTCTACGAAGAGATACCGCCTCATCGATATACCAGTCGACAGTTAGGACCGCACACATGCCCGACAGCAGAAAAAGCGGGAACTGTATCTGGAAGCCCGAAATCAGATTGTGCCACTGCGCAATCGACAGCATGGCGACACTTGAGACGGCGGCAAAGGTGAGGGCCCATGCTTTCGTCATATCGCCGCAGGCGGTACGCGCGACCAGACCCGCAATGGCGAGCTGGAAGACCGCGATCAGCGTCACCAGCAGCACGTTCGTCATGTCGAACAGCAGATAATCGAGCACAAAGAACACATGCGACGTCGCGATGATGTGCTCGTTCTGATGCTTGAAGAAATAGGCCGGCTTGAATACGGAAGCAAAATCCGTCGCCATGGCAGCGACGAGATTCCATTGATCGAAAGCCTGCATCTCGAGGAAGTTGTCATGAATGATGACCAACGACCGCAGCACGAGGCCGAGCGAGATGAGAATTGCGCCCCATTGCACGGCGCGCTCGAGCCACAGCCCGCCACCCGGCCGATTGCGGAGGCGCAAGGCAGCTTCCATCAGATATGTCAGCACGCGGGATATTCCGTTTCGTCGGGCCAAGGCGGCGTCACGTTAGCGGCGATCCGGTCCGCGACGCCACCCAAATGCGCTCCACGCCGATGCCGGCCTGCCCGACCGGCCTGAATAAAAATCTTTGACCGCCTGAAAACGGCCCTTGACTTCGATAGCTCAAGATATATCTTTTCTTCGAAGTTAAGATATATCGAAATACAATCGGAGTTTACATGTTCAGACATTTCATGCGAGGCCACAGCCACGAGCATAGCCACCGGGGCTGGGGACGGCGCCATCGCCATGGTCACGGCGAATTCGGCGAGGGTCGCGGCGGACGCCGTGCCCGGGCTTTCGAGCAGGGCGACCTGCGGATCGTCATCCTGAAGCTCATCGCCGAAGAGCCGCGCCACGGCTACGACATCATCAAGGCGATCGAGGAAACTTTCGGCGGCAACTACTCTCCGAGCCCGGGCGTCGTCTATCCGACGCTGACGCTCCTTGAGGATCAGGGCTTTGCCACCGTCGCGCCCGGCGAGGGCTCGAAGAAGCTCTACACGATCACGACCGAAGGCCGCGCCTTCCTCGACGACAACAAGGCCACCGTCGATGCGATCTTCAAGCGCATGGACGAGGTGAGCCGCCGTTTCCGCGGCGGCCCGGCGCCCGAGATCATCCGTGCAGTCGAGAATTTCCATACGGCGCTTCGCCTCCGCCTCGAGCGCGGCACACTGGCCCAGGGCGAGATCGCGGCCATCGCCGAAGCGATCGATGCCGCCGCCGCCAAGATCGAACGTAGCTGAGAAGGACCAGCCGCCCATGTCGCGATCCCTCGTTCCCGACGCCGTCGCCGATTATGTCTCGTCCCTCGCCGCGACCGAAACAGACGCCCAGAAGCGGCTGCGCGAGGAAACGGCCGGCCTGCCACAATCCATGATGCAGATCGGTCCCGACCAGGGTGCCTTTCTTACTTTGCTCGTCGGCGCCATCGGCGCGAAACAGGCCATCGAGATCGGCACCTTCACCGGCTACAGCGCCATCGCGATTGCGCGCGCCCTGCCGAAGAACGGGCAGCTTCTCTGTTGCGACGTCAACGAGGCATGGACCTCGATCGCGCGTCGCTACTGGAAGGAAGCCGGACTCGACAAGCGCATTGAGCTGAAACTCGCGCCCGCGCTCGAAACGCTGGAAGCCCTGATCGGCAAGGGCAAGGAGGGAAGCTTCGACTTCGCCTTCATCGACGCCGACAAGACGGGCTACGACGCCTATTACGAAGCCTGTTTGAAACTCCTGCGTCCGGGCGGCCTCATCGCGCTCGACAACATGCTCTGGGGCGGTGCCGTGGCGGACCCGAAGGCGAAGGACAAGGACACGGCCGCGATCCGTGCGCTCAATGAAAAGATCGCGAACGATCCGCGTGTCGACGCCTCCCTTGTCACCGTCGGCGACGGCGTCATGCTGGCGCGCAAGAAGTGAGGGGAGACGGTCATGACAGCCAGCTCCTCCATCTCACCGCCGCAGCCGATGCTGCCGCACGGTCTCGCCGGAAGGCTCTTCGGCCGCATGATGGAGAGACTGAACCGTTCCGCCTATGAGCGCGCGGCCTCTCTGCTCGATCTGCCGCCGGACGGCGCCTTCCTCGAGCTCGGTTTCGGCACGGGCCGCCTTCTCGAGATGATGGCGGCGCGGCATTCCGACGGCTTCTTCGCCGGCATCGATGCATCGCCGCTGATGGTCGCGACGGCGAAACGCCGCCTCGATCGCCGCCATGCGGCGCGCGACCTTCGTGAAGGAAGCGCCGAGCGACTGCCCTGGGCGGAGGATTCCTTCGATGCCGCCGCGGCCCTCCATTGTTTTCAGTTCTGGCCGGACCCGGTCTCGACGCTCTGCGAGATCCAGCGCGTGTTGCGCCCCGGCGGCACGTTCCTTCTCGTTCTCCGCGCATATGGAGCGCGCGACAGGGAATGGCTTCCCAATCCCTGGAGCCGGACGCCGCAAGAGGTCGACGATGCCCTCGCCCTTCTGAAAAAAGCCGGCTTCGAAGCACGGCGCGAATGGCCGGATGCCCGCACGTCGCCCGTCATCGTCGCGACCGTCTGAGCGGCCGCGTCAATCCGCCGCGCGCAGGCCGAGATAGTCGACGCTCTGCATTTCCATAAGGCGCGACACGGTGCGCTCGAAGGCGAAGGAGCCGTCGCCCTTCGGATAGAGCGCATCGGGTTCGACAGCCGCGGAGAGAATGAGTTTCGTCTTCGCCTCGTAGAGAGCATCGACCAGCGTCACGAAACGCTTGGCCTCGTTGCGCCGTTCCGGGGTCATCGCCGGCACGTCATCGATGATGACGGTATGAAAGCATTGCGCGATCTTGATGTAGTCGGCCGCGCCGAGCGGCTTCGCGCAAAGATCCTCGAAGGAAAACCGCGCGACGCCATGCGCTGCCTCCGGCACTTCGACGGCACGCCCCTTCAGTGCCAGCGTCGTCGGATGACCGTGCTCGACATCGGTCAGCCGGCGGAAGGCATTGTCGAGCGCCGCCCGTGCTGCCGGCCCAAGCGGCGCGTAATAGGTCGGCAGGCCCATCATGCGATCGAGGCGATAATCTGTCGTACTGTCGAGATGAACGACATCCATGCGCTCCTTCACGAGATCGATGAATGGGAGAAACCGCTGACGGTTGAGACCGCCCGCATAGAGATCGTCGGGCGCGATATTCGATGTCGCGACGACGACGACGCCGAGATCGAAAAGCTGCGTAAAAAGGCGCCCCAGGATCGAGGCGTCGGCGATGTCCTGCACCTGGAATTCATCGAAGCAGAGAAGTGCCGCCTCGCGCGCGATCGCGGCGGCAACCGGCGGAATGGGATCGCCGCCTTTCACTTCGCCAGCCTTCTCGCGCTGGCGCCATTGGAAGATGCGCTCATGCGTCTCAAGCATGAAAGCGTGGAAGTGGACGCGGCGCTTCGGCTTCATGCGCGCATGATCGAAGAAGAGATCCATCAGCATCGATTTGCCGCGCCCGACGCCGCCCCAGATATAGACGCCTTCCGGCGGCGTCACCTTCTTGCCGATCCCGAGAAAAGCGAGCGGCCCCGCCTTCCTGCCCGGATGCCAGGCGGCGAGCTCATCCGCGAGATGCTGGAGACGCTCCGCCGCTCGCGCCTGCGCGGCGTCGGCGGCGATCTCGCCCTTCTCGACTTTCTTGCGATAAACGGAAAGAGGCCCTTTGGTCATTTGTTCTACTTAACTTGTGCACTGCACGACCGGCAAGACTGGCAACGGCCAATTCACTGACTCTGCTCGATTTTCCCGTAAAAACAGGAACGTCGGGTGAAGCGTAGCCAATAAAAGAAACTTCCATAAGTCGTTTCAGAGTGGCACTTGCCTGCCATTCGACTAGCATTCGCTTGGGTCAGCCGGGGATTCGTCTCCGGAGACCTGGCGGGGGCAGACGATCATGTCCGGCCCGCTTGAGCAATCCGACCGAAGAACACAGGTCAGAGGAAATACGAATGTCCAACACCGTGAAAGTCATCATCGCTGTTATCGTCATCGCCGTGGTTGTGCTGGTTGGCTACAAGCTGACCCACAAGCCCGCCCCGATGGACGCGACCGCTCCCGCGACCACTGAATCGGCCCCGGCCGAAACGCCGGCGCCCGCAACGCCGGCCGAGCCCGCCGCTCCGGCGGCTCCCGACAACGGCACCGCGACGCCGGCTCCGACGACCCCGTCCGAGCCTGCTCCGGCCGCGCCGTCGACGCCGGCTCCGTCGGGCCAGCAGTAATCGACCGGCCGCAAGGTCAGTCGGAAACCCGCGCGTCTTGCGAC
>CAISYL010000114.1 GCA_903889655.1 uncultured Alphaproteobacteria bacterium
GGGCAGTACGCCGCCGGCGAGCAGCCCCTCAGCCACCGCGCGGCCAAGGGCGATCACCGGTTCCGGCGTCAGCCCATAGGCGCGGTCGCCGATCACGTCGTGAGCGCCGGGCACCGGCACGTCGAGTACCGGCAGGCAATCCACGTTGATGCCCAGGGCGTGGAGTTCGGCTGCGATCAGACGGGCGCCAAGCCGGGCGGCCTCGAGCCCCTGCTCTCTCGAGCGCTCGTAGACTTCGCCATAGCGACGGCCGGCCGGATAGGCCCGCCAATGCGGCGGCTTCAACCGCGCGACCCGGCCACCTTCCTGATCGATCAGAACGGGTGCTTCATGGCCGGCGGCTTCGCGCAATTCGCCGACGAGCCGCCGAATCTGGGCCGGCGTCTCGATGTTGCGGGCGAAAAGGATAAAGCCCCAGGGCTGCGTCTCCCGGAAGAAACGCTTCTCGCTTTCGCCGAGCGCCGTTCCTGCACATCCGTAGATTGCCGCCGAGAGCCCCATCAGCGGGGCTTCACGAGGCAGGCCTGCCCCTGCGCCTTGAGCCCGGTGCAGAGGTCCGCGGCCTTCGCCTTATCCATGTAGCCGCCCCGAAGACGGTAATAGATGCCCTTGGCGCCGAGGTCGGCCTTCTGGATATCCGCCGAGAGGCCGGCCAGCGCGGGGAACTTCTTCTGCAGCTTCCTGAATTCGGCCCGCGCCGACGGTTCGTCGCGGAAGGCGGCAAGCTGCACGACATAGCCGCCGCTCGTCGCCGTCGCTGCGGGAGCCGGGGCAGCAGGGGGCGCCGTCTCGACGGGCACGGACGGCGCATGGTTCTGCGGGACGGCCTGCATGGACGCGGGCGGCAAGGTCTGCTGGGTCACGCTGCCGGAAGGCGCCGGGTTGGCGGAGGGTGCCGAAGGCGTTTGCGAAACGGCGGGCGCCGCCGCGGCAGGCGTCGTCGGCTGCTTCATTGCCATCGGTTCTTCCGGGCTTGGCAGCAGGTGCTCGGTGTCCTGCCCCTGGCTTTTGTCGCCCGAAATCCGGTCATAGACCGTCTTGTCCTGATGCGGAATCTCGATGCCGCCGGGATTAGTCGGCGCGACCTTGGTGGGTGTGTCGTCCGCGCGGATGACCGGCGGATTGTCCTGCGCGCCCTGCTTCAATCCCTGCTTGTAGGCGAAAAAGACGACGCCGGCGAAAACGACGATCAGCGCGACGATGGCCAGCACGACGATCGGACGACGGCGCCCCTCGTCGTCCTCGTCGGTCGCGTCATAGGTATAGTAATCGTCGTCTTCCTCGGGCTCGTAGTCGTAGCCACGTCCCCGGTCACCGTCCGACATCAGCGCATCTCCTCAGCCGGCTCCACCCCAAGAATCCCCAGACCCGCCGCGATCACATAAGCCGCCGCGCGAATCATCGCGAGTCTCGCAAGGGTAACATTCCTGTCGTCGGCGAGGATAAACCGCAAACCGGGTTCGTCCTTGCCCTTGTTCCAAAGCCCGTGGAAGGCCGACGCAAGATCGTAAAGTGCGAAAGCGATACGGTGCGGCTCGTGTGCCGTTGCCGCCTGCTCGATCTGGCGCGGGAAGGCGGCCATCAGCCGGATGAGCCCCATTTCAGCCTCGTCGGTCAAGGGCGAGAGGTCGACCGCCGCGAGGCTGTCGTCGCTGAAAACGACGCCTGCGTCTTTCGCGTTCCGCAGAACGGAGCAGATGCGGGCATGGGCATATTGGACATAGAAAACCGGATTGTCGCGCGACTGCTCCATCACCTTGGCGAAGTCGAAATCGAGCGGCGCGTCGTTTTTCCGGGTCAGCATCATGAAACGGACGACGTCCTTGCCGACCTCGTCGACGACATCGCGCAGGGTCACGAAGTCGCCCGCGCGCTTCGACATGCGGACCGGCTCGCCGTTGCGGAAGAGGCGCACGAGCTGGCAGACCTTGACGTCGATCTCCGCCTTGCCGTCGGTGATGGCCGCGACAGCAGCCTTCACCCGCTTGATATAGCCCGCATGATCGGCGCCCCAGACGTCGATCAGCGTATTGTAACCACGATTGAACTTGTCGAAGTGGTAGGCGATGTCGGGCGCGAAATAGGTCCAGGTGCCGTCGGATTTTTTGAGAGCGCGGTCAGTATCGTCGCCGAACTGCGTCGAGCGGAAAAGCGTCTGCGGCCGTGGCTCCCAGTCGTCTGGAAGCTCGCCTTTCGGCGGCTCCAGCACACCCGTATAGATGAGGCCCTTCTGCTCCAGCAGCTTCAGCGTCGCCTCGATGGCGCCGGAGGAGTGCAGCGTGCGCTCGGAGAAGAAAACCTCATGCTCGATGCCGAGCACGGCGAGATCGCCACGGATGAATTCCATCATCGCGTCGATCGCTGCATTGCGCACGATGGGAAGCCATTCGGCTTCTTCCATCTTGGCCAGTTCATTGCCGTATTGCGCCGCGAGCGCCGCGCCGACGGGCTTCAGATAGTCGCCCGGATAGAGACCTTCCGGGATCGTGATGGTTTCGCCGAGCGCCTCGCGGTAGCGCAGGAAGGCGCTGCGCGCGAGCACCTCGATCTGGCCGCCGGCGTCGTTGATGTAATATTCGCGACAGACCGTGTGGCCGACCTTCTCGAGGAGGTTCGCCAGCGCATCGCCGAAGACCGCGCCGCGTACATGGCCGACATGCATGGGACCGGTCGGATTGGCGGAGACATATTCGACGTTGACCGGTTTGCCCTGCCCAGCGTCGCTCGCGCCGAAGCTTGCTCCGCTCCTGAGGATTGCCGGCACGGCGGCCCGCCAGATATCTTCCTTCAGTCGAAGGTTGATGAAGCCCGGTCCGGCGATCGAGACTTCCGTCACCGTCTCTTCGCCTGCGAGCTTGGCGGCGAGTTTTTCGGCGAGCTGGCGCGGCTGGATGCCGGCCGGCTTCGCCAGCACCATAGCCGCGTTGGTCGAGAGGTCTCCGTGTGAGGGGTCGCGCGGAGGCTCGACGGCGATGCGCGCGGTATCGAGGCCGGAGGGAATCGCCCCCTCGTTTGCAAGTGCGTCGAGCCCCGCCCTTACCCGCTCTTCAAAGTGCCGAAAAATATTCATTGGATCCGTCGCTTAGCCCCGATTTGGGCGCGCACTCTAACCGTTGACCAACGGGCTTTCCAGCCCACCCGGGCTTATAAGGGCGAGTCCCTAGCGACAAAATGCACCTTTCCCGGGACGACGCAGCATGTTTGTCTGACAGCATGCAAAGCGCAGGGGCATATTTCGGGAGCGATCTCCTTCACACCGTCCGGAACAGGACGGCGGTCCTCCTCGCGCTTCTCGCCATCCTCCTTCATGTCGCGGTGCCGACGGCCTATGAACTGGCCGGTCCTGCCGCCCAGGGTCTTATCAAGACCGTCATCTGCTCCGGCGGCATGGCGAAGGAGGTCTATCTCGACAAGGACGGTAAGCCCGTCCGGACGAACACCGCCGATCACGAGGGCTGCAAGACCTCGTGCATACATCATTGCGCGGCCCTCTTCGTGTCGACGCTCGGCCTCGTCAAACCGAGCTGGGCGATCATGCTCGGCATGTTTGCCGGGTCGACTTCGACCGATGCACAGTTCAGCGGCGCATCCCATCCCCGCGGCCCTCCGGCCTGATCTCCCGAGACATTCATCCATAGAGATCATTTGACGTCCGAGCGCGCAGCGCCGGGCGATCATTGCGTATCGGGGATACCAAGCTCATGAACCTTTTTCCTTTGCGGGGGCTGGCCACAGCCGCCGCCGCACTACTTTGCGCGTCCGCTGCTTTTGGCGAAGACGCCACTGCTCCGGCCAAGGCGCCGTCTGCACAAAAAACCGGCCCTTCGATCATGGACAGGATTGTCGTCACAGCGAAGCGGCCGGGCTCGCTGACCGCACCGGGAATCGAGGAAGCAAGGCAGCGATTGTCGCGTATGCCGGGCGCTACCTCGGTCGTCGATCCCGCCAGCTTCAAGGACAGATACGCAGCCAATCTGGAAGACACGTTCGCCTTTGCGCCGGGCGTTCTCGCGACCAAGCGCTATGGCGAGGAGGTTCGTCTTTCGATACGCGGCGCAGGGCTCAGCCGCGGCTATCACCTGCGCAGCATCGAATTGCTGTCAAACAGCGTACCGCTCAATCTCGCCGATGGCAGCGGCGATTTTCAGGAAGTCGATCCGGCGACCATGCAGCACATTGAAGTCTATCGCGGCGGAGATGGTCTTGAGTACGGCGCGGCTTCGCTCGGCGGCGCGATCAACATCGTCTCACCGACCGCCTATACCGCACAGGCCGCCAATCTGTTGCGCCTCGAGGGTGGAAGCTTTGGCACGGTACGCGGACACGGCGAGGTCGCGCGCATTTTCGGCGACACGGATTTCTTCGCTTCGCTCACCGGTCTCACCTCGGAAGGCTGGCGCGATCATAGCAAAGAACAGACGGCGCGCATTTCCGCCAATGTCGGACATAAATTTAATACCGATGTCGAGACGCGGTTCTACCTCAACGCCAATTCCGTCGATCAGGAACTGCCTGGTACATTGACCTATGCGAAGGCGCAGAACGATCCGACCTCGGCATCGTCCTCCGCTCTGGGCGGCGACCAGCAACGCAATACGCGGACGCTCCGCCTCGCCAACAAGACGACCTTTGCGCTGAGCGATAATGGGAAGATCGACGTCGGCGTCTATGCGGGCTACTACCACCTCTTCCATCCGATTTATCAGGTGCTCGATCAGGGGGCGACCAATCTCGGAGCGTTCACGCGCTATACCAACGAGGGCTCGATCTTCGGGCATCGCGACCTCATTACCGTCGGTGCACGATACGGACGCACAGCGCTGACCGGCAACAACTACCAGAACGTCAATGGCAACCGTGGTGCGCTGCTGCAGGAAAGCACGCAGATTTCGACGACGGCGGCTCTCTATGCCGAGAATGCTTTCTACCTTGTGCCCGATGTCGCCATCGTGACGGGTGTTCAGGGGCTGAATGCAATCCGCCGCTATACGACGGACGTCATTTCTTCCGGCGCACATCAGAAGGACGATGCCGATTTCACCTCGGCGAGTCCGAAGCTCGGACTTCTATGGGATATATCACCGTCGGCTCAGACATTCGTCAACGTGACGAGAAGCTATGAACCTCCGATCATGAGCGATCTCACGCAGACGCTTGGCGCCGGCACGAACTTCACGCCGCTCGATCCGCAACGCGGCCTGACCTATGAGGCCGGGACGCGTGGCAGCGAAGGCATTGCGACCTGGGATGTCGCCGTCTATCGCGCGGAAATTCGGGATGAGCTCGTCAACTATACGACGAGCGCAAGCATCCCCGCCGCAACCTTCAATGCGCGCAAGACGCTCCATCAGGGCCTCGAAGCAAGTCTCGCGGTCGACGTCGGAGTGCTTGCTTTCGGCAAGGTGCTGCCGCGGGACGACAGGCTCATCATCGAGCAGACTTACACATGGAGCGACTTCTCCTTCGACGGCGACGCCGTCTATGGCGACAACAAGCTCGCCGGCACGGTGCCGCATGTCTATGCGGCTGCGTTGCGTTACCGCTCGCATGACGGCTGGGATGTCGCGCCGAAAATCAACTGGGTGCCCGATGGCGGCTATGTCGATTATGCCAACACCTTCAAGGCGCCCGGCTACGTCACCTTCGGTCTCGAAGGCGGCGTCGACGTGGCGGAGGGACTGCGTGTTTTCGTGGATGCACGCAACCTTGCCGACCGGCGCTACATCGCGAACTACACCACGGTGACGAGTTATGTCTCGTCGCAGGAAGACTTCTATCCCGGCGAGGGCCGCAGCGTCTTCGTCGGCTTCACCGCGTCCTTTTGAGGAAAATATCCCATGAAATACATTCTTCTGACGGGCATCGCGTTGCTCGCGCTTGCTTCACCGGCATCTGCTCATGTCACGCTCGAAACGGGTATGGCGAGCTGGGGCTCCTACTACAAGGCTGTCTTCCGTGTACCGCATGGTTGCGATGGCAGCACGACAACGGGGATCGCGGTCGACATTCCTGAAGGGGTGATCTCGGTGAAACCGATGCCGAAGTCCGGCTGGAAAATCGATATCGTCACAGGCAAATATGCCAAGACCTATACGTCACATGGAAAGCCGGTGAGTGAAGGCGTGAAGCGCGTGATCTGGTCCGGCGGTTCGCTTCCGGACGACGAGTTCGATGAGTTCGTCTTTCTCGCCAAGCTCCCGGAGGACAAGGAGGTCATGCGCCTCTTCTTCCCGGTGACGCAGACCTGCGAGAAGGGTACGGTCATTTGGAACGAGATCGCCGCACCGGGCAGCGATCCGCACAAGCTGAAGAATCCAGCCCCCACGCTCGATCTGATGGCCGAGCACGATGGAATGGAGCACATGGATCATTGACCCTGGCGCCGTCGCGGAACGAAGTGCGGCGCCGTGCGTAGGCTTTCAAGGAGGTTCCCTTGGAAGATATCGCCTGCGCACTCTTCGTCCGCGACGGCCGCGTTCTGCTGGCAAAGCGCAGCGCCCAACGGCGTAAATATCCCGATCGCTGGGATCTTCCCGGCGGTCATGTCGAAGCGCGGGATACGCTGGCGGATGCGCTGGCGCGGGAAGTAGGCGAGGAACTGGGCGTGAAGCCGTTGGCCGCGACCGAAATCGCACACTTGCCGGAGCCGCTGCCCGATGTCTATGGAGCGGCGACCTATCACATTTTTCTCGTCACCGAATGGGAGGGCGAGCCGGATATTCGGGACGACGAGCATTCGACGTTACGCTGGTTCGCGCCGGAAGACGCAGCCAGCCTCGACGATCTCACCCTGCCCGATCTGGCGAATGTGTTCCTGAACTTACCTCAGGCGCGTGGGTCGTCGAGATCGAACAGCCGTTGATGCTCCTCGATCGCAAATTTATCGGTCATGCCCGCAATGTAATCGCAGACGCGCCGCGCCGTCTTCATGCCCTCGACACCGTCGCACCCTCGCTGCCATTCGGGCGGCAGCAATTCGGGTTCGCCGTTCAGCAACCCGAAGAGATCGGTCACGATGCGCTTGGCCTTGCTCATCGAGCGGTTGACGCGATAATGGCGATACATGCGCGCGAAGAGAAATTCCTTCAACGTTGCATTGTGGTCGTTCATCTCGCGTGAGAACGAGACCAGCGGACGGCCCATTGCGCGGACATCGGCTGCGGATTGCGGCTTTGCGATCGCGACGCGCGACTTCGTTTCCGCGATAACGTCGCCGATCATGTTGCCAATCAGGCGGCGCACGGATTCATGAATCACACGCGCCGTTTCGAGGCCAGGATATTTGTCGATCACCGCGCGAAAAATGTCGCCGACATGCGGCAGCGCCATCAAATCGTCGATGGTGAAAAGGCCGGCGCGCAGCCCGTCGTCGATGTCGTGATTGTCATAGGCGATGTCATCGGAAAGCGCGGCGACCTGCGCTTCCGGTCCGGCAAAGGTTGCAAGCTCGAGATCCTGCGTCTCCGCGTATTCGGCCAGTGCGCGCGGCAGGTCGTCCATCGACCGGTTCGCGGTCAACAGCGGACCGTTATGCTTCACGAGGCCTTCGAGCGTCTCCCATGACAGGTTCAACCCGTCGAACTCCGCATAGCGCCGCTCCAGCTTGGTGACGATCCTGAGCGTCTGGGCATTGTGATCGAAGCCGCCGAACCCGGTCATGCAGGCATCGAGCGCCACCTCTCCCGCATGGCCGAAGGGTGTATGACCGAGGTCATGTGCGAGTGCCAGCGTTTCGGCAAGATCTTCGTCGAGGCCAAGAACGCGGCTGATCGAGCGGGCGATCTGGGCGACCTCCAGCGAATGACTGAGGCGGGTGCGGTAATTGTCGCCCTCGTGATAGACGAAGACCTGGGTCTTGTATTTGAGGCGCCGAAAGGCGCCGGAATGGATGATCCGGTCGCGGTCACGCTGGAACACCGTGCGGGTCGCGCTTTCGGGCTCGGCATGCAGACGTCCTCGGCTCGCTTCGGCCAGGGTGGCGTAAGGGGCGGTCGCGGCGGGATTTGAGAGCACTGGCGCACCGATTGACGGAAGTGGGGTCTGGAGAGACCGGGGTTTGAAATCTTACCCCGCGACGATTACATCTAGTTCAGGCTATACTTAGTATCGTTCCAGAGTAAAAGCCCTGTCTTTTGAGGGGCCGGAGTATATCGATGAGCGACGTACTGACCGAAACGAAGCCGGGTACCGGCAAGGCGATTTCGCTGAGCGACCGTGCCGCGCGCAGGATTTCCGAGATTGTGGCCGGCGAAGGCGACGGCGTGATGCTGCGCGTTTCCGTCTCGGGCGGCGGCTGTTCGGGCTTTCAATATGGCTTCACGCTCGACGACCATCGAGATGCCGACGATCTTGTCATCGAAAAGTCCGGTGCGACCGTTCTGATCGATTCCGTCTCGGTGATGTATCTGGAAGGGTCCGAGATCGACTTCGTGGACGACCTCATCGGCTCGTCCTTCAAGATTCACAACCCGAACGCGACAGCGTCCTGCGGCTGCGGAACCTCCTTCTCGATCTGATCGGAAACACTCTCCCGGGTATCAGTTGGCTGTAGCCAACCGCATCAGGAAGGGTTCGATCGCCACATAGGTGTAGAAGAGATAGCCACCTATGGAGACGACGGGCGACAGGATGAGCATGGCCATCGTGCCACGACCCCGAATCATCACCCCGAGAATCGATGCGAAAAGACAGATCGCAGGCACCCAGATACCGAGCGCCGCGACGGTCCAGTAGACCTCGAAGTCCTGTTTGACGGTGACGGGCGGCAGCGCCGACATGGCAAGCATGCCGTGAACGAGCGTCATGAACGCCGCCAGAATGCCGATAATGCTGAGCAGACAGCGCTCGGTCATATGCCCTGGCACATGACGGGCCCTGTTCGCTTCGCGAGCTTTCGCCCTTGCAGGTACAACGACGCGTGTCGACATCTGCCACTCCTCCCCCGAACCATGAACTGGCGAGAGTTATGCTGAGCCTTCGGCGCGGTGCCGTCAATTCCCTTCGCTTCAAAGGTGTTTAGTGCTGCAATGCAAAAAGGCCCCGCGAGGGGCCTTCGCAGTTGCAATGAAAAGACCTAGGCAGTCTTGTCCACAAGGTTTCCCGTTCCGGGGCGCGGGGCTGCCGCGGCGGCGGACGCAGAGGCGCCGCCCTCATCCCCGTCGTGATCGTTTTTGGCACCGACCTCCGGGCCAGGTGCTTCGGTGGCTTCCGGCTTCTGAAATACCGGCGGCGTGCCCGCTACGCTCGACACATTCATGTGACGTTCCTTTATAAGTTGGCCAAGCTTGTATCTGCCGGACGCCCTGAGCCTAGGCGCCGCCCGATTAAAGAAACGTCTGTTGCACTTTCGCGGCCGAAGGGTTTTTCATGAAAGTTTCGTCATTCAACGTCAATTCGCTCAAGGCCCGGCTCGTCAACGTCAAGGAATGGCTGAAGGAGGCCGATCCCGATATCGTCTGCCTTCAGGAAACGAAATGCACTGACGACACCTTTCCACGCGGCGAAATCGAGGACCTCGGCTACAACCTGGCGATCCACGGTCAGAAGACCTACAACGGCGTCGCCATTCTCTCGAAATATCCGATCGAGGATGCCACGCCCGGCTTGCCCGAAGGCGACGGTGACGATCATGCGCGTTATCTGGAAGCCGTGATCTCCGTAAACGGGTCGGCGGTCCGCATCGCCTCCATCTATCTGCCCAATGGCAATCCGATCGGTACGGAGAAGTTCACATACAAGCTCTCCTGGATGGAACGCCTTGTTCGCCACGCGCGAAACCTTCTCAAATACGAGGAGCCCTTCGTGCTGGCCGGCGACTACAACGTCATTCCGATGCCGGAAGATGTTTACGACCCGAAAGCATGGGAAGGCGATGCGCTCTACCAGCCGGAAAGCCGCGCCAAATTTCGCGAGCTTCTTAATCTCGGTCTGACGGATGCGTTCCGCGCCTGCCACACGGAGCCGCACCGCTACACGTTCTGGGATTATCAGGCGGGCCGCTGGCAGAAGGATCAGGGTATTCGCATCGATCACCTTCTGCTGTCGCCGCAAGCGGCCGACCGGCTCAAGGCTTGCGACATCGACAAGGACGTACGCGATCGAGAGAAGCCCTCCGACCACGTTCCGATCTGGGCGGAGCTCGATTTCTGATGGAGGCCCGGATGCCTGAGTTTCCCCTCGCTGGCGGATGCCTGTGCGGTGCCGTTCGCTACGAAGCGACCGGCGGCTATGATGGCTGTGCGCATTGCCACTGCCGCATGTGCCAGCAGGCCTCCGGCGGACCCGTCGTGCCCTGGTTCACGATCAAGGGCGATCACTTCCGGATCGTAAAGGGCGCCTTGAAATTCTACCGGTCGTCGGCTCATGCCGAACGAGGCTTTTGTGGTGACTGTGGAACGCAGATCGTCTTCCGCTATCTCGATGACAATGGGCAAGGTATCGATATCACGGCGGCGAGCCTCGACGATCCCGACGCAGTCGAACCTACCTTCCAGATTTATGTGCCTTCGCGCATCGCATGGATGCACGGGTTCGACACGACGTTGCCGGTTGGCAAAGGCACCTACGAAGACTGACGATCACCCCGCGAAAGCCGGGCCAAGCGGCATCACGCGGACGCCCTTGCGGAGGTGTCGATAGGGCAGCTTCGCGAGATCGGCAATGTTCGGGCCGGGACTTTCGACGACCAGAACCTCGCGCGCCAGCGGTCCGAAATCGGCGCGGAAATGCACCGAACTTTTGACGACGAGAATGGCAAGGCTCTTCGGATCTATGCCGGTGTGCTTCAGCATTTCCTGATCGGCGCATTGCGCCTTGCGCGAGGCGACGACGATTTCGACGCCGCCCTTGCGCAACCGCGCGGTGGTACCGAGCGACATGCGCGAGCCGCCGTAAAAAGGACCGGTCGCCAGAAATTCACCATTGGTGACGCGGACGACTTCGAATTCGTCGTCAACGGGGTCTTCATCCGCGCCGCCGGTCTTCGCGCCGAGCTTCAGTCGCAGATGCGCGCCCTCACCCGCTTCCGCCGCCTGCTTCGCCGCCCCGGGATCGAAGAGAACGCCGAGTGCCGCGCGCGGCGCATTCTGCGCGATCAATTCGCGCAACACGCCAACCGTATCGCCATTGCCGCCGGCGCCGGGATTATCCTGTGTATCGGCGAGGATGATCGGACCGCCCTCGCCCGCATTGGCAATGGCGTAGGCGACGGCATCATGGGCGGACCAGAGCTTTTCGCGGAAGCGGCCTTCGGCATCATTCACCTCGCGCGCCACACGGTCGGCGGCTTCGTTCGCCGCCGCCTCCGTATCTGCATAGGCGATGACAGTCGGGCTGCAATCCTTGATGTCGGCCGGCGCAAAACCGCCGGCGAAGGAAACCGTGCTGACGCGGCCGTTGCCGAGGACGGAGCCTTCAAGCGCCGCAACGTCGCGGTAGATGCCGGCGGAAGGTTCGACCAGCGTGCATTGCGCAGTCAGCGGAATCAGAAAATCGATCTTGCGCATGGCCTTCGCCTGGCGAGGCAGGCCAGTGAAAATCGCATCGAGATATGCCGCCGCGCGGGCGCCGGTCTCGGACATGTCGACATGCGGGTAGGTCCGATAGGCGATCAGTGCATCGGAATATTCGACCATTTCGGCCGTGACGTTCGCATGCAGATCGAGGCTCGCCACGACCGGTATCCCTGTGCCGACGGCGGCGCGCACCCGCTTCAACAATTCGCCTTCGCCATCTTGCAGATGCTCCGTCACCATCGCGCCGTGAAGGTCGAGGTAAACGGCGTCGATCTCCCCGGCATAGCCGAGCGCGTCGAGCAACATTTCGACGATGCGCTCATAGGCCTCTTCCGTGACATGAGCCGACGGCGTCGCCGAGCACCAGACGAGCGGCAGCAGCGTATGTCCTTTCGCCTGCGCCGCATCGATGAAGCCGGCAATCGGTACATTCATGCCCTTGAAGGCGGTGAGAAGATTCGGCCCCTTTTGCAACCCGGGCCATGAGTCCGCCTGCTCGAAGGCCGCATAGGGCGCCTTGGAAGGTGCGAATGTATTCGTCTCGTGCTGAAATCCGCCGACCGCTATACGCATGGTTTGAAGTCTCTTGCCGAACCCGATGTGAAGTCTAAAGCATCGCAGCATGCTGAATAGAAAAAAGGGAAGACGCGATGATCAAGATCACTTTTTGCCTCACCCGGAAGCCCGGCCTGAGCCAGTCCGCATTTCGGGATTACTGGCTCAACAAGCATGCGCCGCTCGTTGCCAGCCACCGCGAGGCCCTGCGTATCAGACGTTATGTCCAGCTTCATACGGGCGACTTTGGGATGACGGATGCGGTTCGCATCGCGCGGGCCGGCAGCCTGGAGGCAGCGCCTGCGATCTATGACGGCGTCGCGCAGCTCTGGTGAGACAGTCTCGACGATCTGATGACCGACACTCCCGAAGCCCGCCAGGCGGGACGCGCCTTGCTGGAAGACGAAGCGAAGTTCATCGATTTTGCGAACTCACCGCTCTGGTTCGGGGAGGAGAAGGTGATCTTCGGCTGAGGTCAGCTAGCCTCGTGCTTGACGAGCCATTCGTCGGCTACTTTCTTCGCCTCCTCCTTCTCGCCTTCCCGCATCCAGCCGCCATACTTGGTCATCGCGGCCTTCACCGGCGTCGCGTCGGCCGGATCGACAAAGCGGCTGGCGAGATCGAGATAGGACCAGCCCTGAACGCGATCCTGATTGACACCCTCGCCATCGAAATGAATGCGTGCGAGTTCGAGGAAGCTCGGCACATGGTGTTTTTCCGCGGCGAGCAGCAGCCAGCGCAGGCTCTCCGACCGCTGGATCGGCACGCCCAATCCGCGGCGGTACATATCGGCGAGATAATATTGCGCATCGGGCCAGGCGGCGAGCGCGCCCTGCTCGAACATCTCGAAGGCCTTTTCATTGTTGCGCTTCACGCCGAGCGCCTTGTTGCCGTCGCGATAGATGAGTCCGACCTTGACGGAGGCCGGCGCGTTGCCGCCCTTTGCGGCCATCAGATAATAATGGAAGGCAGTTCCTTCCGATCGCTCGACGCCGTGACCCTGCTCATAGAGTTGGCCCAGCAGATAGGCGGCGATGGCGTGTCCGCCCTTCGCAGCCTGGGACCAGGCATCAACGGCTGCATTGACGTTGCCCGCGCGGTAGGCTTCGACGCCCGCATTGAACATCGAATTGGCGGCCGGCGTCGGGTCCGCGAAAACGGCACCCGTCAGGCTGAGTGTCAACCCCAGTGAGGCGACGAGGGTGGCAAATCGTTGACGTCGGGACATCCTGGGAACTCCGGCTTCGGGAAGCGCCATTCTGGCAGAAAGCGCGCGCTTGCAAAGCCCTTGAAGGCCGGACTTTCGACCATTGACCATACAGGAGCCAAGGGCCAACATCCTGCCATCCGGAATTCATCATTCATAACAATCCGGCCGGGAGGAACAGTCCAATGAAGGCTGCCGTTCTACGCGAGACCAAAAAACCCCTCATCATCGAGAACGTCCAGATCAACAAGCCGGGTCCGCATGAGGTGCTGATCCGCACCGCCGCCGCCGGCGTCTGCCATTCCGATCTGCATTTCCTCGAAGGCTCCTATCCCTATCCGTTGCCGGCCGTGCTCGGGCACGAATCCGCCGGCATCGTCGAGCAGGTCGGTTCCGAGGTTCACACAGTGAAGCCAGGCGATCATGTCATCACCTGCCTCTCTGCCTATTGCGGACATTGCGACCATTGCCTCACCGGCCATCTGTCGCGTTGCGTCAGCCCCGAGACGAAACGTCAGGCCGGCGAAGAGCCGCGTCTCGCGAAAGACGCCGGGCCGATGAACCAGTTTCTCAACCTCTCTTCTTTTGCCGAGCAGATGCTCATTCACGAGCACGCCTGCGTCGCCATCCGCAAGGACATGCCGCTCGATCGTGCGGCGCTGATCGGATGTTCGGTCATGACCGGCGTCGGCGCCGTCATTCATACTTCGAATGTCAGGCCCGGCGAGACAGTGGCCGTGATTGGCTGCGGCGGCGTCGGCCTCGCGGCGGTCAACGGCGCCGCGATTGCGGGTGCGGGCCGGATCATCGCGGTCGACATGCAGGGCTCGAAGCTCAACCTTGCCAAGCAGTTCGGCGCGACCGACGTCGTCAATGCGAAGGATGGCGATCCGGTGAAGCAGGTCATGGATATGACCAATGGCGGTGTCCATCATTCCTTCGAAGCCATCGGCCTGAAGCAGACTGCGGAGCAGGCATTCAAGATGCTCGCGCGCGGCGGCACGGCGAATATCATCGGCATGATCCCGGTCGGCGTGAACATCGAACTTCACGGCGCCGATTTTCTCGGTGAGAAGAAGATTCAGGGCTCACTGATGGGATCGAACCGTTTTCCCGTCGACATGCCGCGTCTCGTCGACTTCTACATGGCCGGGAAGCTGAAGCTCGACGATCTGATTTCGCGGCGCTTGAAGCTCGAACAGATCAACGAGGCCTTCGATGAACTGAAGCGCGGCGAACTCGCGCGTTCCGTCATCATGTTCGACGCTTGATTCTCGCTTCCCGTGGCGAATCCGCGAGGGTTCGCCACGGGAAGGAGGTTGTTTACCGTTCCGCCGACTGGCGCGGAAGCTTTTGCGTAAGGTCTTTCGTCAGGTCGGCGAGCCCCTCTGACGCGACTTTCTGCCAATCGCTTTCGAACACGGCTTGCATGTGATCTTCAACTGTTGCATTCGCTGCGATGCCCGATTGAAGACCGGCCAGTGGCGCTTTGACCTCGACCTCCGCCTTGCAATGGATTGCGACGGACCAGAAGCCAGGTTGAAACCACGACCAGAATTGCTTGACTGTCGCATTAACGACAGGTGCCTGGTCGTAGCCCGGATCCGTCGGTGTGAGCACGCGGTAGCCCGCATTACGGAAACCGGCCGAGACCGCGCTGCCGACGACATCGGCAACCGTCTGGCCTTCAGGCAGCGAGACGTCGCCCATCGCCTTGCCATAGGTGTTGCGCTTTCTCGCGAAGGCCCGCGACGTTGCCGCCTTATCGGTAATATTCCCGTCGGAGAGCGAAGGAATATCCGGCGTCGCCGGCGCGGCTTCGAATTGCCGCGCGTCCTCGACCTTGGCGATCCGGACAACAGGACCGGCGTCTGCTCCGACCGGCGCAGCCATCTGCGGCACGTCGAGCGAGACGACGCTTCGCGACGAGGCGCAGCCAGCGAGTAAAAGAAGCGCGGCAACAGCCGAAAGAATTTTGACGTAAGATTTCATTGTAC
>CAISYL010000115.1 GCA_903889655.1 uncultured Alphaproteobacteria bacterium
ATAGTTAGATTGATAAAACTAATTATATGGAGGAGCCGCCATGACCCATCGCTACGACCTCGTGATCCGGGGCGGGACGCTTGCCGACGGGACGGGCGCACCGATCCGCGAGGCCGATGTCGCCGTCGAGGACGGGCGCATCGCGGCCGTCGGCAGGATCGAAGGCTCGGGCCGCGAGGAGATCGAGGCCAAAGGCCTCCTCGTCACGCCGGGCTTCGTCGACATCCATACGCATTACGACGGGCAGGCGACCTGGGACGACCGGCTCCAGCCATCGAGCTGGCATGGCGTCACCACGGCCGTGATGGGCAATTGCGGTGTCGGCTTCGCACCCGTGCGGCCGAAGGATCACGACCGGCTGATCGAACTGATGGAAGGCGTCGAGGACATTCCGGGCGCGGCGCTCCACGAAGGGCTCGACTGGTCCTGGGAGAGTTTCCCCGACTATCTCGGCCGGCTCGGCGCCTGCCGTTACGATATCGACATCTGCGCCCAACTTCCGCATGGGGCGCTCCGCGTCTTTGTGATGGGCGAGCGCGGCGCCAGACTCGAAGCGGCGACGGATGACGATATCGCGGAGATGCGGCGGCTCACCGGCGAGGCGATGCGCGCGGGCGCCATCGGCTTCTCGACCTCGCGCACGCTCAATCATCGTACCGTGAAGGGGGATCCGACGCCGTCGCTCCGCGCGACGGAGGCGGAACTCGCTGGCATCGCGCTCGGCCTCAAGGACGCGGGCTCCGGCGTCTTCGAGATGATTTCCGACTTCGAGGATCAGGCGGCGGAATTCGCGATGATCCGCAGGCTCGTCGAAATGTCGGGCCGCCCTCTCTCGCTGTCTCTCGGGCAAAGCCATCGCGATCCGGAAGGCTGGCGGCGTCTGCTCGGCCGCATCGGCGAAGCGGCGCGGGACGGTCTCGAAATCCGGGCGCAGGTGGCACCCCGTCCGATCGGCACGCTTTACGGATTGCAGTCGAGTGCCAATCCCTTCTCGACGCATCCCTCCTTCCGCGCCATCGCGGATAAACCTCTGGCGGAGAAGGTCGCGGCACTCCGCGATCCGGAGTTCCGTGCGCGGCTTCTTGCCGAGATGCCGGCGGGCCATCCGGCGACCGTCAAAAGGCTTTCGGATTTCTCGCGCATCTTTCCGCTCGGTGAGCAACCCGATTACGAACCGTCGCGCGAACGCTCGGTGGCCGCGATGGCGGCGCAACAGGGGCGCGAGCCCGCCGATCTCGTCTGCGATCTCCTCATCGAGGACGAGGGCCGCGCCTTCCTCTTCGCGCCTTTCTCGAATTACGCGCTCTACAATCTCGACGCTTGCGGCGAGATGATGCGCGATCCCAATACGGTCATGGGGCTCGGCGACGGCGGCGCGCATGTCGGTCTGATCTCGGATGCGAGCTTCACGACCTATCTGCTCTCGCATTGGGGTCGCGATCGCGCGCACGGACGGCTGCCGCTTGAAACGCTGGTGAAGAAGCAGACGGCGGATACGGCGCGTGCCGTCGGCCTCTTCGATCGCGGCATCGTCGCGCCCGGCATGAAGGCCGATCTCAACGTCATCGATTTCGACCGGCTCGCGGTCGAGCGGCCGAGCATGGCTTTCGATTTGCCCGCCGGCGGCAAGCGTCTGCTGCAACGCGCGCGCGGCTATGAAGCGACCATTGTATCGGGCGCCGTTACCTATCGAAACGGTGAGGCGATGGATGCCTTGCCCGGAAGGCTCGTGCGCGGCGCCCAATCCGCGCCTGCAACCGCCAGCTAGACAGGGAGGAAACCATGTCGTTCACACCCAGGCTTCTCGAAGACCATATCAACTGGCGCTCGTCCGACGTCGCCGAGCCCGCTCGCTGGACCGTCGCCCTGACGGAGAGCGATACAAGCGAACTCGATCGCGCGCTCGGCGTGGCGAAGGCCCGCTCCAATAATCTTCTCGATATCACCCGCGACGATTTTCCGCTCGACGGGCTGGTGTCGAAGCTTGCTGATGTCGAACGCGAGCTGATCGACGGGCGCGGCTTCGTGCGCATCGCCTCGCTCGACGCGTCGCGTTATTCCGATGACGATCTCACCATGCTCTATTGGGGCATCGGCATGCATCTCGGCGATCCCTGGCCGCAGAACAAATACGGCCACATGATGGGCGACGTGACCGATCAGGGTAAAAGGCGCGACGATCCGACGGTGCGCGGCAACGAGATCGGGCTGGTCGGCCTCGACTATCACACCGACGGGTCCGATCTCGTCGGGCTGATGTGCCTGCGCCGTGCCAAGACGGGCGGGCTTTCCTGCGTCGCCAATGTCGTCGCGATCTATAGCGAGCTGGTGAAGACGCGGCCCGATCTGGTCGAGGCGCTCTATCAACCCCTGCCGTGGGATTTTCGCGGCGAGCAGCCGAAGGGCGGTCCGAATTTCTATACGCGCTCGGTTTTCACCGAGCATGACGGACGGCTCTTCGTCCGCTTCGTGCCGCAATATATCAAGGCGTCGCAGCGCCATCCCGAAGCTCCGCGCCTCTCGCCGCTCGCGGTCGAGGCGCTGGACGCGGTGAGCGCGATGGCACGCGATCCGCAGTTCAACGTCTATATGGAGCTGCCGCCGGGTTCGATGCAGTTCATCAACAATTATCACGTGCTGCACGGGCGCATGGCCTATGAGGACGACGTCGCCAACGGCTACAAGCGGCACCTGAAACGGCTCTGGCTCGCGACCCGCTATCTGAAGAGCCGTCCCGAGAATTTCGCCAATGGCGCACAAGGCCATTGGGCGCGCAACAAATCGGTCAGCCGCATCGCCGCCGTCGGCAGCGCGGCCGAGTGATCGCACGGGGCGGTGCGAAAAAGAAAACATCCGCGCCAGTGACCGGCGCGGATGTTTTTGTCGAGTCGTGTGCGGTGTCAGAAGCTCCAGACGGCACGCAGCGACAGGGTGTTGTGTTCCGAAGCATCGCCGTAGGCGCCCGTGTAGGCAAGCTTAAGTTCGAGTTGTTGAGAAACGGCACCGGCAATAGCAAGGCCGGTCACGACGGACGTTCCGCTATCATTGCGAAAATTACTGGTGGTGAGAGATGTCGGTGCATCGACATATTGCGAGGTAACCGAATTCGTGTCGCCGCCGATGCCGCGCCTTAGACCGAGCTGAGCCTGCGGGACAAGTGTGCCCCAGCTCTGCGCGATCCGGTAGCTGATCTTGCCGCCGGCTTCGATGTTGCCGGAGCGGATGTGCATCTTGTCGACCTGGAGATCGGCAATACCTGCGCCCTTTTCGCTGTAGCTATCGACCTCGCTGTCGGAATAGGCGAGGCTCAAATACGGGCCGGCCTTGACCGATGGCGCGACCGGCACGTCGAAGCCCGTGACGATGTTGAGACCATAGGCGAGACCGCCGGTGTCGGCATGGGCCCGGTCGGGTCCTTCGACTCGGTCGTATTTGTAATCGTTCCAGCCGACAAGGCCGACGCCGTCGAGATAAAGGAACGGCGTGAAGCTATGGCTGAAATAGAGTGAGCCGACATAGCTCTTCAGATTGGAGCTACCGAGATTTGCGCTCACATCGGCGTTCGCCTCGGCATAGCTCAGAGCCGCGCCTACCCGCGTGTCCGACCACAAAAGATAGTCGCCACCCAACGTCGCGCTGAAGCCATCATATTTGATGCCAGCGACATCCGCTCCAGCGCCCCGTTTGCCGGTGAAACCAGAGACGAGGCCGAAGCCGCGCCAGCCGTTTCCGTTCCATGAAGCCCGACGTTCGGAATCACCGCTGCCAAGTGCCGGCGTGGTGTCGGCGGTAGCGATCCTGTAGAGCGACTTACCTGCGTCGGTCATTGTGGTGGAGGCATCGGCCACCATCACATTGGCGGCGTCGGATGCGGAGGAGGAGGCGAAGCCGGATGGGTCGGTATCGCCGACGATCCGGAGGTTCGACAATTCACGCAGAATGTCGCCCGTGATCTGCTGCGGGACCGCATTGGCGATGACGGCGAGGCTCTGCTCTGTTTCCTGCGAGAGACTGGCAGCCTCGAAGTCCCAATTCACGACTTGCAGGAGTTCGGCCGCCGTGTAGCCAGTGAAGAAGGGTGAGTTGATTGGCAGCGGATTGCCGTTGTTTGTGAGCTGCTCTGCAAGCTGCTGGGCGTAGGCGATATCGGGCGTCTTGTCGGCCGGATCGTAAGCCGTGCTTGCCACGAGAATGTTGAAAATAACAATGCGCTTCGTCTCGCCCGGCGCGACGGAAAGATCGTATCGCCAGACCGGATTGTCGTCTCCGTTGGCGTAGTGCTCGGTCTGGGCGGCCGTGTAGGCATTGTTGCCCAAGACATGCGCCACGACGGGATCGGCGCCGCTAGAACCGGCCTGGACCGAGATCAGATAGTTGTTGTTGGGGCCGACAACGACCCATTGCGTGTTCGAGTCCGAACCAAGATTGTTGGCCGTGGCGACCATGCCACTGATCGTGGAACCTGTGTTGTTGGTGAACGTATCGACCCAACGCGCGGCATTGGGGATGCCAGCGGAGGTGAAAGCTGCCGTGATCGGCGTGGTGATGTCGCCCGGACCGTGCGTCGCTTCGACATCGCGCGTCACGGTGAGGCCGCCGAAATGCGTCATGCCTTCAAGGCCGACGCCGCCATAGCCGTCATAGGCGTCGTCGGCGGTGACGCCGGTGACGACGCCGCCAGCCGTGCCGTGGCCGTGGCCGCTGGCCTCGGAAATGGAGCCCGGAACCGACGAGGTCGAGTCGAAGCCATTGGGCAGCGTGTTGTGGTCGATGGTATCGCCGGGACCTACCGGATTGTTTGTATCGAAGGCCTTGCCGTTATAGGCGCCGCAGCATCCGGTCTGGAAGCTTCCGCCGCCGTTCAGGCCGTTCACATAGAAATCAATGAGCTGCTGTTCCGCATATGATGGCGTTGAAACGCTCGCGATCGCCAGAACGGACACACATCCTAATAGTGCAGTACGGCCCGACCATTTGTTCGACAATTTTAACCCCCCTCAGATTTGCCCAGATTGGCGTACATTAACGTTGTTATTGCCGCGATTGACACGTGGCGTAATGTCAGGCTGCAAATTAGATGACTACGTGTCTTCTCAGCTACACTGAAATAACAGGTTTTCCATGAAGGCGGTCCGGCCAGCGAAACGAGGCGGTGTGCAGGGCGGGCGGGACGATGCTCCGCTGGATACCGACGCGTTGCGGGTGTTCCTCGAACGGGCGACGGAGCACCACAGTGCCGGGCGTCTCGACGAGGCGGCCAGGCTTTACCTGCATGTACATCAGCGAAATCCCGACGCTCTTGCGGCGCCCTATTTTCTCGCGCTGATGGATGTCGAGTCGGGCCGCCTTGAGAGTGCGCTCGAATGGCTCCGTTATGTCGTGCAGCGCGATCCAAAGTCCTTCGAAGCCCATTATAGCCTCGCCTATGTGCTGCAGGAGCTCGGGCGCTGGCCGCAGGCAGTCGATGCCTATAGGCGTGCACAGGCGCTGAAACCACATGTTGCGCTTGTCCGTTTCAATCTCGCCGGTGCACTCGAGGTGATCGGGCGGATAGACGAGGCCATCGCCATCTTCCGGGATCTGGCGGAGGAGCCTCGCACGCGGACAAGGGCGCTGGTCAGGATCGCGCAATTGAAGTCGGCCGAGATTTCGGACGATGAACTTGGCGAGATGGCGCGACTCGCCGACTCGCCAAACACCTCGCCCCTCGTCAAAATCGGTCTGTTTTTCGCATTGGGGGAGATCTATGAGAAGCGCGGCTGCGTCGACGATGCTTTCGCGGCTTTTGCCGAGGGGAACCGGCTCAGGCGATTGAACATCGAAGGGGAGGTCGAAGAGTCCGCGGCGCCTGTGATCGCGCCGCCTGCATCGCTCATAGTGCATTCGTCACCGGAAGTCGCAGCCCGGCAATATGCTGACGCGATCGCGGCTTTCAAGGAGAAGTTCACGGTCGACTTCATTCGAACATACGAGACGGAAGGCCATCCCTCTCGTGCGCCGATCTTTATCGTCGGGATGCCCCGGTCAGGCTCGACCCTCCTTGAGCAAATATTATCGAGTCACCCCAAGGTCATGGGCATGGGCGAAGCGCATGCGCTGGGAGACACGATACGCGGGCGGTTTCCGATTGCGCGCGATGCGGCAGTGCCAGCCGATGTGACCGGCTATTTCCGGCAACTCGGCGAAAGCTACCTTGCGCGACTAGAAGCGCGCGGTTGGCGCAAAGCGCCGTTCGTTATCGACAAGATGCTGTCGAATTTTCTCTATGTCGGCGTCATCCATCTGATGTTCCCGAATGCGACGATCATCAACAGCATGCGCGATCCGGTGGACAATTGCCTCGCCTGTTTCCGCAAGCTCTTCAGAAGCGGTAACGAGACGACCTACGACCTCAGGGACATCGGTGCGCAATATGTCCGTTATCGGGAAATGATGGCTCATTGGGACGGGGTCTTGCCGGGACGTGTCGTGCATGTCCAGCATGAGGATCTCGTCGCGGATCCCGAAGCGAAGATACGTTGGCTTGTCGAAGAGGTTTGCCATCTCAAATGGGACGATGCCTGTCTTCGTTTCCATCAAACGAAACGGCCGGTGCGGACCGCCAGCATCGCACAGGTGCGCCAGCCGATTTTCAGCACGTCGGTCGAGCGGTGGCGTCGCTACGAAAAGCATCTAGACCCTCTTTTTGAAGCGCTTGGTCCTTATGCGCCTGAGCATTCAAAAGATCGATAGTCGACGCGAAATGGGGCAAGTCGTTCGCCGCTAAAACGCCGGTTTCCCGGTGGCTTTTCTTTGCGGTCCGCAATCAGCA
>CAISYL010000116.1 GCA_903889655.1 uncultured Alphaproteobacteria bacterium
CGCGCCTTCTTCTCGCCGACTACGCGGGAGAGATAGGCGGTGCCGAAACCCGGATCGACGGAGCCGACGCGCGGGCCAACCTGGCCGAAGATCGCCTTCTCCGACGCGATAGTGAAGTCGCAGACGGTGCACAGCACATTGCCGCCGCCGATGGCGTAACCCTGAACGCGGGCAATGACCGGCTTCGGCGCTTCCCGGATCAGGCTATGCACTTCTTCGATCGGAAGGCCGATCGTGCCGCGCCCGTCATATTTGCCGGCATGAGCCGACTGGTCGCCGCCGGTGCAGAAAGCCCGGTCGCCGGCGCCGGCTAGCACGATGACGCCGATTTCCTTCGACCATGCCGCCCGATTGAGCGCGTCGATGAGTTCCTCGCAGGTCTGCGCGCGGAAGGCGTTCATCTTGTCCGGGCGGTTGATAGTGATGGTCGCGACGCCATCCGCCTCGGCATAGAGAATATCGGTGTAGCTCATCGGACGCTTCCTCGTGGTTGAGGGTCGGAGAGTAACGGGGACGAGGGCCTTGGCAAGCCTCTGTCGCAGGCGTAGATTGCGGGCAATCCCGGCTTCCGCCGGGCGAGGATAGAGAGATGACGCGTAAGTTTGTTTGCAGCTTCAATGCAGCGGGCTGGTGGACCACCTGAAGGGTGGCCCAGTCATGTCGTCTATCGACCTGTCGGATCGGCCGCCCCTTAGGAGGCGGCCTTTTTGTTTCCGTGACCGGATCGAAGGCCCTTCCGAGGAGTGGCCTCCGGCGCCGTTACGGAGCAGGAAAATGATCAAGGAAGCAGAGACCACGAAGGAATTCGATCTGAAGGGCGTCGTGCCCTGGGGGCGGCGGTTCGACGAATATGAAGCTTTTTTCAATCTGCGCGATGTCCCGCGCGCGGCGTCAGTTCTCGATGTCGGCGGCGGTCCGGCCTCATTCGCGGCGGAGGCTTCGTCTCGCGGCATGACGGTGACGGCGGTCGATCCGCTGTATGCGGCTGACGGCGCGTCGATCCGTCGGCGCTTCGAGGAAACCTGCGAGGACATGATGGCGGGCTTGCGCAGTGCCCGATACCGCTTCCGCTGGGCGCGGTATGGCTCGCCCGAGCAGATCGAAAAAATCAGGCGCGAGGCGCTGGAAATATTCCTGGCCGATTTCGAGGGCGAGGGACGCGCGCGCTACGTGCCCGCGTCGCTGCCGCATTTGCCCTTCGCCAGCGATGCCCACGCGCTGGCGCTCTGCTCGCATCTGCTGTTTCTCTATGGCGACGAACTGGACTGTGCCTTTCACGTCGCGGCCTTGCGTGAGCTCGCGCGCGTCGCCCGAGAGGTGCGGGTCTTTCCGCTGATCAATCTCGATGGCCGGCCGTCGAGCCATCTGCCCGTCGTCATGTCGGAACTGGAGGAGCTCGGCCTTTTTCCGGAACTCGTTACCGTTCCGTTCGAGTTCCAGATCGGGGCGACGCAGATGTTGCGGGTGAGGCGGGAATAGTCAGATGCGATCGAAAAACGCGTCGAGAGCCGCGACGGCCGTCGGCTCGTCGAGGAAAGGCACATGGCCGCGGTCGGGGACTGTCACGCTCCGGAGATCGGGATGGCGCTGCTCCATCAGCCGTACCGTCTCGGCCGTCAGGATATCGGAATTCTCTCCACGAATGACGAGCGCCGGCACATGGCCGAGCGCCTTGAACTGCGCCCACATGTCCGGCAGCGATCCGTTCGCGGCTTCGAGCCCCTTGCGTAAGGCTGTGCCGATCTTCGCATCGTAATCGATCTTCGGAAGGCCATTTTCTTCGGCATAGGTCCGTCGCGCCTGTTCGTACCACTCCTCGCTGGTGAGGTTGGGAAAGTCGCGCTCGTTCATCATGCGCAGGCGAAAAGCGGCTTCGGTCCATGTCGGCGGCGCCTCGCCGATGCCGGCATAGCCCGCGATGCGCTGCAATCCGCCGATGGCGATCTCGGGGCCGATATCGTTGAAGACGACGCCGCGTATCGCATTGGGGCGCTGCGCTGCCATCAGCATGGTGACGATGCCGCCGCGCGAGGTGCCGATGAAGACTGCCTGATGAATGCCCGCGGCGCCCATCAGGTCGAGAATGTCGAGCACTTCGTTGGCGGGGGTGTAGTCCGTCCAGTTTTCGCAATATTGCGAGCGCCCGCGCCCGCGGAGATCGGGACAGAGAACGCGTCGCGTAATGCTGAGGCGCCGCGCGAGATCGTCGAAATCCTTCGAGTTCCGGGTGAGGCCGGGAAGGCAGATGACCGGAATCTTCCGCGACGCTCGCGTGCCGTAGTCACGCGCGAAAAGGCGCAGGCCATCCTGCGTCGTGTAGACAATTTCACGATAGGGAAGCGGGGTCATTGCTTTGAATGTGTCCGCTTCCGCGCCAGGGGAGTGGGGACATCGGCCGCCGGGTCCGCGGCCGCTGTGGTCGCGACCGCTGCCTCGGGTTTGGGGTCGATGACCTTCTCGTCGTCGTCGGCCACCGGCGTCATAGCGGAGGCGGGGATCAGCGGCGAGGCGAGCGGAATCTTGCCGGGCGCGGGTGCCGCCGTCGTGATCGCCATGCCGGTATTGCGGCGGAGATCGGCATCGAGACGGATTTTCTCCGCGGTGCCACTCAACCGGCTTCTGTAGATCTCGGTATTCTCCATGACGCGCTGGACGTAGTTCCGTGTTTCGGAGAAGGGGATGTTCTCGATCCAGTCGACGGGATCGACCGCAGTCGAACGCGGATCGCCGTACTGCTCGACCCAGTCGCCCACACGGCTTGCGCCGGCATTATAGGCGGCCACGCTCATGATATAGGAACCGGAATAGCCTTCGATGAGATCGCCGAGATGAGCGGAGCCCAGCATCGCATTGTAGGCGGGGTCGGACGTCAATCGCGACGGCGAATAGGGCACGTTGATCTGGTGCGCGACGATCTTGGCGGTGCGCGGCATCAATTGCATCAACCCGCGCGCCCCGGCGGGACTGACGACGCCGGCGTCGAATTCGCTTTCCTGCCGCGACAGACCGTAGACAAGCGCCTTTTCGACCGTCGGTCCCTTCACGCGATAATCCGGCATGAACGAAACGGGGTAGGCGCGCTGCGGCAGAACGATATCGCGCTGCGAAGCAGCCTTGGCGATGCGCAGGGAAAGCTTCGGATCGCCGAACTTGATGGCGAGATCGGAGAGCGCGGCGACCTGATCCGGTTCGTCGAGAATATCGGCAAGGTGGAGCATGAAGCTCCACATCTGGTCGGTCCGGCCGAGGTCGTTCAGCACCTTGGCGGCATGTACGAGTTCGAGCTTTTCGAAATTGGCCTTCTCGTCCGGGCTCGGTTTCGGATCCTTGGGCAGATGAAGCCGGGCCGTGCTGCCTTCCATGCTGGCGAGCGCCGCCGCGCCAAGCTGACCGTAGAAGGTCGTCGGATAGGCCGCCGCCTTGCGATAATAGAGTTCGGCGATCTTCTGATCGCGGTTGGCCGAAGCCGCGCGGCCCGACCAGTATTCCGCCCGCGCCTTGCTGATCGGCGTCGAGACCGCCTCGCTGAGACGGGCGAAATGGGCCAGGGCATCGCTCGGATTGTTCAGATATTGCAGCGATATCCAGCCGCACATGAATTCCGCCTCGGCGAAATCCGGACCGTCCTTGAGCCCGTGTTTCGAGACGATCTGGTAGGCTTCCTTGTATTGGCCGAGCGAAAGCGCCTTGCGGGCGGCAATCTTGCGCTCGATC
>CAISYL010000117.1 GCA_903889655.1 uncultured Alphaproteobacteria bacterium
CCTTGATATCCATGATGATGAGAAAGTTCGCCGTCTCCGGCTGACGCCGCCGGTCCGTTTGTCCCTTGGCGGAACCGTAGGCGGAGCGGCCGCCATCCTGTTGCGGCTCGACGCGTTCGATATCAGGTTGTCGCTGCGGCGCCGCGGTTTGCACCGGCGCCTCGGCCTGCGGGGTGGGGCGCGATGCACCGAAGAGTTCCGCGAAGTCGGGATAGAGGGCGGCGCTATGCCAGGCTTCTGCGCCGGGCAGAGTACCCTCCGGCGCGATGATGCTCTGGGCGATCACGCGACCTTCGGCGATATAGCTCTTCATCGCGTCGAAGGTGTAAGGCCCATAAATGCGGTCGCCATATTTCAGCAGCCATCGGCGAGCCTCCGTATCGGAGCCCCGCGCTTCAGTGCTGGAATAGGCGTCGGATGCGGCCATGATCTCTTCGATGTTGCTTTGCAAACACTGTACAAACAATAACGCCGATTCGAGGCATTCGGCGCCCGAACGACGGATTTTCCCAATAAGACTCGCTCGTTACCGTTGCGTCAACTTCGCAATGCTTGCTCCGCTTGTTTCAAGCAGGCAGATTTCCCATCGAACAACGGGCCGCGATTGTATCCGGCAACCGGTAAATACATCCGACAATAATATTGGGGAAGCGCATGACCACGGAACACTGCACAGCCGAACGCGAAGGCCATCTGCTGATTGTCACGATCAATCGTCCGGAGCGCATGAACGCACTGCACCCGCCGGCAAATTTCGAACTGGCGAAGATTTTCGACGATTTCGCCGCCGATCCCGATCTCTGGGTTGCGATCATCACCGGGGCGGGCGAGCGCGCCTTCAGCGCCGGCAACGATCTGCGCTATCAGGCGGAGGGCAACAAGATCGATGTGCCGCCATCGGGCTTCGCCGGGCTCACCTCGCGCTACGACCTGAACAAGCCGGTCATTGCCGCCGTAAACGGTGTCGCCATGGGCGGCGGTTTTGAAATCGCGCTCGCCTGCGATCTTATCATTGCCTCCGAGAACGCAGTCTTCGCTCTGCCGGAGCCGAAAGTCGGGCTCGCCGCGCTGGCGGGTGGCCTGCATCGTCTGCCGCGTCAGATCGGCACCAAGCAGGCTCTCGGCATGATCCTCACGGGCCGCCAGGTGCCGGCGAAGGAGGGCAAGGAATTCGGCTTCGTCAACGAGGTGGTGCCGGCGTCGGAACTTCTCGCCGCCGCCAGGCGCTGGGCAGGCCTCATCATGGAATGCTCGCCCATGTCGATCCGCGCCTCGAAGGAAGCCGTCTATCAGGGCCTCAACGAAGCCAATCTCGAAAAGGCCGTCACCGGCAAATACCCGGCCGTCGCGGCGCTTTTCCGCAGCGAAGACCTGATCGAAGGCCCGCGCGCCTTCGCGGAAAAGCGCAAACCGGTCTGGAAGGGAAAGTAACCGGCACCTGAGCCGGAATCGAATACCGGCCCTGTCGCGTGGGGGGCGACAGGACCGGCCTCGACAGGACCGGGCGTGTGGGGGACAGCCCGGTCGGGGGTAGCGCGCGGCGACCCGCCGCTTGTCTTCCTCAGTTCGATGCGAGCGTCGCGGTGGGCATCTGTTGCGGACGGCTCAGCGGTATCTGCTGCTGCGGCTGCTCGGCAGCGAGGCTCGGTCGCAGCGGCGCCGCAACCGTTGCTGTCTTGGTGCGCGATGCGGCCTCGATGAAGGGGACCGGTGCGCCGAGCGGCGGCACCGTCTGGTTCGATGCAACCCGGAAACTCGACTGGTCGAGATTGACCCAGATGTAAGGCCGCACCCGCGACTGCTGCTTGATCCAGGTATAGGGGGCGTCCGCCCAGGAGACGATCGCCCAGTTCTTGTTGTCGAGCACATAGTCTCCCTTGTCGGACGCGACGACGAGGATGGCGTGACCATCGCCGTTCCATTCCCGTACGACCGTCATCAGCAGGTTGCTTGCGGGCCAGCCGCGCTCGATCAGCATCTTGCGCTTCAGCAACGCGAGATCTTCGCAGTCGCCGCCACGCTCGTTCGGATAGGTCCACTTCTCCGCCACACCGTAATTGTCGATGTCCTCGATCTGCGGAATGGAGCGGTTCACGTAATCATTGACCTCGTTGAGCTGCGACCAGCGCTCCGCCGTCATCGCGATATCCGTGGGCTTGTCGGTGCCGCCCTCGCATTCCTTCGGATTGCGCAGACAGAACGCGATGAACCCGTAAGGCGGAACGACCTGCTGCCCGACCGGCATGTGAACCGAGGCGAGTGTCACGCCGCCGCTCGTCAGTGTACCGCCCAATTGCCCTATGCTGCCCGTCGACTGACATCCTGCCAGCCAGAGGGCCGCGCTCGCCGCAAGGGCGAGCGAAAAAATCCACTTCACGACCACCACCCACTACCTGTCGATACAAGACTTCCTGTCCTGCGTGAGCAGAGTGGCAAATAGGAATTTGCCGCCGTTTAAGTTGATCGGGATGTTTTTAGGCGAATGAGCATCGTCTTTGATTTGAGTTTCTTTCAAATTTTATCGACTGCGCCGCGGCCGCGCCGCGAGCAGCTTGAGCCGGTTTTGTTTCGCTAGGAAAATCAGGTGATTGCGGGCGGGGCCCATCCCGAGCGCATGCAACGGTGGCGGCGACGAAGAGCGCTGAAAAAGAAAAATGGCGACGCCCGAGAAATTTCGGGCATCGCCAAATAGCCTTAGAAAAGAATGAAAAAGGGCGGGCTTCCGCGCCTAACTGACGATCTTCCAGCTTCCGTCCGGCTGCTGGCAGGCCGTGCCGTAGCCTTGGGCGGGCTTTCCGCCGACATAGATCGTCTGCTGGAACTCGCGGCAATACTGGCCCTGGTCCGACTGATAGCTGCGGACCGGCTTCACCTCGCCGTAATTGCCCGAATCCGGATTGCGCCAGCTGACGGGCTGGCCGCTCTGGAGGCTGCGAGAGGTGCTGTCGCCGAGATAGCCCCGGTCCCGGCAGGAAAGCTGGGTCGCCAGGTTGTTGCCGACGAGACCGCCCGCAAGGGCGCCGCCGATGGTCGCGAGCGTCCGGCCGGAGCCGCCGCCGATGGTCGAGCCGAGCAGGCCGCCGACGACGGCACCGCCTATGCCGCCGAGAATGCCGTTGGTGCCGGTCGGGCTGCAATCCGCATGCGCCGTATCCGGCGCGCCCACGAGCCCAAGGGCAAGAAGCAGGGCGAGAGGGACGAAGCCCACCCGCCGGAGCAACGATATCAGCATGGTGTCACCTCTTCGCTGAAGATGATTCGACCCGCGATTTATACCCGGTCGTGCCGACTGTCGTCACGCCGCTGGGGTGCGTTGCCCATCCTAACTCGCGGCGCCGTCAAAAGTTCGGGAATCCTCTTTCAGTGTCTCGCGGATCAGTTTCACCGTCGCCGCGCGTTCCTTGCGCTTGGTATTACGGAAAGCGGGCTGCGGCAGCAGGGCCAGTTCCCGCGCGCGGCCCATCGCGATGTCCACAAGCTTTGCAGCAGGCGCGGTCTGGTCCAGATAGCCGACAAGGGTGGCCTCGACCGGGTTGTAGATCCGCGCCTGCGTCACCGCCGCCGTGAAGTGGTTGCGCGCCAGGCGGTCCCGCGCCAGCTCCAGCCCGAAGACCGGCATGGTCATCTGGATGGCGACTTCAGGCAGGCCGATCTTGAAATCGCCCTCGGCCCCGATACGCACATCGCCGGCGAGCAGCAGGAGTGCCCCAGCCGCCATGGCATGGCCGGTGCAGCCCATCACGATCGGCAAGGGATGCGTGTAGATGTCGAGCAGCAATTCGGCGCCCGCCGAGACCAGAGGCGCGACATGCTCCACACCGGAGGCCATGACCTGCAGGTCGAAGCCGGCACAGAAGCGCTTCTCGCGGCCGAGCAGCAATACGGCCTTGGCTTCCTTCTCGGCGCGCGCCAGGGCCGCGCCGATCTCGCCGATCATCTGATGGCCGAGCGCATTGGCCCGTCCGTCATCCATGGTCAGGACGGCAACGCCATCGTTGAGTTCGTATTTGAGAATAGCCTCGGCCATGATCGTCCCCTCCTGATCCGTCTACGGAATCGGAGTCTAGACGAGGCAGGCCGTGGGCGCGAGTTAGCCGAAGGGGCGGGAGAGGGCGGTCGCGCGTTCGGGAATATCGGTGAATTCGATCGCGATGCCTTCGGGCGTGTGACGAACCACGCGGCCCTTCATCCGCCCGATGGACACGCGGGTGCCGATGGGGGCCTGAAGCTCGGTCGCCACATTGGCGCCGCCCAGCGACATGTCGACGATACGGCAGGGCGCGGTGCGGCCATCGGCGAGGGTCAGCAGGGAGCTTTCCTCGATGCCGGCATCCTGCGGTGCATAGCGCGGGAAGGCGCGGCCGCTTGCGGCGTCCAATTTGGTTCCGCCATTGGCATAGGCGTTCAGTCGCTCTGCCACGCGTTCGCGGCGCGGGCCGCTCAGCGCGGTCTCGATGGCAAAGCCGCCGCCGAAGGTGCGGACGACGGGGCCTTCGAAACGGCCGAAATCGTCGAGATAAACGATGAGATGAGCGCCCATGGGCACTTCGACGTCGGCGAGAAGCGCAATCCCCGACAACGACATGTCGCGGATGCTGCAGGCATGCTCCGTCCCGTCGGGCGCAAGGAAGCGGCCCTTCACGGTTACGGGAACGCGTGGATGGCGTCGACGTTCGCGGCCTGATTCGTCGTTCGTCATTACTTCTGGCTCGTCATTCGCGTCCGACTCATGGTGACGCCGATACAGACACATTATGCCGTCAGGGTTAACGAAATTTTAGCGGGAATAATAGCGAACGCGCTATTTTACCAAGATTGCTTCGATTTGGCGGGGTATTAGCGAAATTGACGCTTGCGTCAGCTTTGATGATTGCTGACAATCCCTCCAAAATCAGACCATCGCAAGAATTCGGGCGCCGAACGCGGCGAAAGAACTGCGGCGGGGCTATTGTCCCGAAGGTCGAGTCACAGGGAAGGCCGGGATCATGAGTTCATTCGACTACATCATCATTGGTGCAGGCAGCGCAGGCTGCGTGCTGGCAAACCGCCTGTCGGAAAATCCGGCGAACAAGGTTCTTTTGCTGGAGGCGGGCGCGAAGGATTCGAACTTCCTCATCCACATGCCCGCCGGCGTCGGCTCGCTGATCGGAACCGAACTCGCGAACTGGTACTACTACACCGAAGGCCAGCCGCATCTGAACAATCGCAAGCTCTTCTGGCCGCGCGGCAAGGTGCTTGGCGGTTCGTCGTCCATCAACGGCATGATCTATATCCGCGGCCATGCGCGCGACTACGATCTCTGGCGCCAGATGGGTCTCGAAGGTTGGGGCTTTGCCGATGTGCTGCCCTATTTCCGCCGTTCGGAGGGCAACGAGAACGGCGACAGCGCCTTCCACGGCGGCGAAGGTCCGCTCGGCGTCAGCAACCCGCGCAAGACGAACGTGCTCTTCGACTCTTTCGTCGAGGCCGGCAAACAGGCCGGACATCCCTATACGGAAGATTTCAACGGACCGCGCCAGGAGGGCGTCGGCCCCTATCAGCTCACCATCAAGGACGGCAAGCGTTGCAGCGCCGCCGTCGGCTATCTGAAGCCCGCGCTCTCGCGGCCGAACCTCCAGGTTGAAGTGAAGGCGCTGACTTCGCGCATTCTCTTCGAAGGCAAGAAGGCGGTCGGCGTCGAATACGTGCAGGACGGAGAGAAGAAGGTCGCGAAGGCCAACAAGGAGATCGTGCTCTCTGGTGGTGCCGTCAATTCGCCGCAGGTGTTGCTGCTGTCGGGCATCGGCTCGGGCGAATACCTGCGCAAGTTCGGCATCGACGTCGTCGCCGATCTGCCGGGCGTTGGCCAGAACCTGCAAGACCACCTCGACTGCACGGTCATCTACGAGAGCAAGCTGCCGATCACGCTGCATAGCCAGATGAACCCGATCCGCCAGCTTCTGACGGGCATGCAATACACTTTCTTCAAGACTGGCCTTGCGACGTCGAACGGTCTCGAATCCGGCGCTTTCCTGAAGACCCGCCCGGAACTCGAAGTCCCGGACATCCAGATCCACTTCGTGGCCGCCATGATGCGCGACCATGCGCGGACGAAGTCCGATCGTCATGGCTACACGATCCATGTCTGCCAGCTTCGCCCGGAAAGCCGTGGCCATATTGCACTGAAGTCGCTCGACCCGGCGGATCACGCGCTGATCCAGCCGAACTACCTGGCCGCCGAGAACGATCGCCGCGTCATGCGCGACGGCGTTCGCATCGTGCGCAACATCATCGCGCAGCGGGCGATGGATCCCTATCGCGGGCCGGAATTCTGGCCGGGCGCCGACAAGCAGAGCGATGAGGACATCGACGCCTGGATCCGTGAGACGGCGGAGACGATCTATCACCCCGTCGGCACGGCAAAGATGGGCAACGATCCGATGGCCGTCGTCGACAACAAGTGCAAGGTGCACGGGCTCGAAGGTCTGCGTGTCGTCGACGCGTCCGTCATGCCGACGCTGGTGGGTGGCAACACCAACGCGCCGACGATCATGATCGCCGAGAAGATTTCGGACGACATGCTCGGCCGCGCCGCGCTTGCGCCCGAGCATGTGACGATCGCCGAAGACCGGCGCGGCGACGCCGCTGCCTGATCCGGCGACACTTTTGAAATGAGAAAGGCCGCTCCATCGAGCGGCCTTTTTTATTGTGGCGCCGGATTTATTTGTGCTCTTCGCTTCCGCCGGCCGTTTTGATGAGGCGCAGATAGGAGCGCTCGCTGCGAAGCGGCGGACGGCGGTGGGCGAGGCTGGTGACGGTTGCCGCGATCACGGGCGGTTTTTCCCGCACGATGCGCCGCGCAGATTCGATGACGCGTTCGCGCTTGGGCATGCGCTCAGGGTCGAGAATCTGGAGCCGGTCGATCCACTGGCGGGCCAGCAGATGATCGCCGATCCAGGTGAAATCGTCGATGGGAACGGCGGCGCCGAGAACCCGCGTGATGGCGCCATTATCCTGCGCCAGCGGCAGCAGGATCATTTCGAAGGTCGCTTCGCGGTGGTCGTTGGTCGAGGCGGTATATTCGACAATGGCGACATTGCCGTTGGTCGTGACTTCGAGCAGGGCTGCGGCAAGGCTTTCCTGACAATCGTCCTGCCACATGGAGAGGAGATTGTGCCCGCGGAACTCCATGCCATAGATGCCGCAAAGACCGGTGCCTGCTAGACGGAAGCGATAGCTCTGCTCGTCCTGCCGCTCGAGAATGAAGACGTGAGGAAGGATACGGCGGATCGAACCCGGTTCGATCTCGCTTCTGAGCGGCGCCGGACGCCCGGCCCGCATGGCGTTCCAGTAATCGAAGAGCGCCTGTGTCGTCTTGTGCTTCATCACACCCGTCCCCTGCCGTGCCCGTCTCGCCCGGCGGGGAAACCCCCGATTGCCCCAGAACGAGAATGCTAACCCAAACCCGAAAGCCCGTCCCGTTTCGGGTCGCCTTTCGCCGGAAATCTTTTCTTCGCTCGCTTCGTCCCGAAGAGAAACAGGAACCGGCCGGAAGTCCTTTCGTGAGCGTCAGAGAGCAGAAAGCGTGCCATTGGTTGATGCCCGGCAAAGAGAGAGCCGGCGCCTCGATTGATGTCGACCGGAAAAATGCTTGTGCGCCAGCGTCTTAGAGACACCTGCGAACGCTGCTGCACCTGGGATGTGCCGATTTCAAATGTTAACGACGGAATGCGATGGGCGTTCTTTCCGGGACTGTCGCGGTGTCGTCATCCGGCACGCATCCTGCGAAGGCGAGCCGTCGGAAGATGCGCGGAACGCCGGTCATGCGCGGCACGGCTTTCGCATTGAGAGGGTCAGGCGCCCCTTCGGCGCAACAGAACGTGCCCTTGCGGGCCAGGAGTGCAAGGATGAAACAGTCAAACCTCTTCGCCACGGTCGCCCTGACATTGGGGCTCGGCGTGGGAGCTTTTGGTCTGATGGGCTCTGCGACCGCCTATGCGGGCGCCGGCGGCGGTTCGGAGGATTGCGGTTGCGAGACGCCCCCGCCTCCGCCGCCCCCCGCGGATGATTGCGGTTGCGACGAAGGTGGTGGTGGCGATCACGGCCATGGCGGTGGCAAGAACGTCAACAACAACTGGAATTATAACGAGAACAACAACAACAACCAGAACACCAACACCAATACGAATACCAACACGAATACGAACACCAATACGGTCAACGTCACGGTGAACTCCTCCGCCACGGCGACGGCGTCTTCCATCGCCAACGCCAATGCCGATACGGCGGCGTCGGCGGCGAGCCGCGCCACCGGCGCGAGCAGCAGCAGCGGCCGCAGCAATTCGGGCGGCAGCGGCTATGGCATCGGCAATGGCAACGGCTCCGGCGGCGGTGGCGGCAGCTATTACGTCGCCGCGCCTCAGGCGACGCCGATGGGGACGCTCGACGTCGTCGTGCGTAATGCCGTCGTCGTGAAGCCGGTCAAGGGCGTCTGCGTCAGCGCGAAGGGCCTTGAGGAAGCGGCCCGCATGAGCACGCCGGCTCGCGATATCGGACCGGAAGACGATGTTGAAGTGTTCCACTGCCTTGCCGGCGACATGCTCGTCTCGACGATCGGCCGTCTGGTTGGCAACGAGGATCACAAGGCGGCGGACTACACGGCTGGTTACACGATCGAATGCCATGAAGGTGAAGCTCTGCGTCACGGCTCGAACGGCATGCTCGCCTGCGCGCCCGTACAGGGTCGGCTCGCGGCTGGCGACGGCAATGAAGGCCGTCAGGGTTATGCGGAAGTCATGATCCGCAAGACCGACAGGGCCGAACAGGTTGTCAGCGCCGGCGGCGGCGCGTGGTTTACCGGTGGCGTTGGCTACTGACCCCCCGGCACGAATCCGGAATTGGAAAAGGGAGAGCATTGCTCTCCCTTTTTTATTTTGGACGGACCGATCACACCGGCGAGGCCGTAGAGATAATTTACTTTCGACTCATATCGGGAGAGGGCCTAGGATTTCGTCCTGGCTCGAAAGGAAAAATCCATGGCCGCTCGGCCTCAAGATTTCGCATATCTGACCTGTTCCGCGTGCGAAACAGCGACCTGCTTCACGATCTCCGAACTGCACAATGCGACGGCTCTGAGTTGCGAAAGCTGCGGGGCGAAGTTCGACCGCGCGCTCACCAACCGGATTCATGTCGCCATGCGCGGCCATCTGATCCGCGAGCGGTTGAACGAGTTCCGCAAGACGGCTTGATCGCTTCGGACATGGCGAACGCAGGGACGCTATTGTGATGTGTCCCGCGTCCAGGTTTGTGTGCGCCCGAGCAGCGAGATGCCGAGATAGCCGCGCACGTCGAGCTTTGCTCCATCGTCCTTTACCGCGACCTTGGCATCGTAGGTCTTCCCGTTCTCGGGGTCGACGATCGAACCGCCCGTCCATTCGTCGCCATCCTGCTTCAGGCCCCACAGGATCGTCATACCGATGACGGGTTTGCCCTTGCGGTCGCCTTCGCATTTATCGCACATCGGATTGGCCGGCTTGTCGCCGCGGTTGAGCAGCTTCACCACCTTGCCCTGAAGTTCGCCGTTCACTTGCGTGATCTCGACGATGCTCTTTTCCTGGTTCGTCTTGTCGTCGATGGTGCGCCAGCGTCCTTCGGGTGTTGCGACGCCGAAGGCGGGAAGGGTGAAGCCGGCGAGAACGGTAGCGAGAGCGGCGATCCTGAAAATTCCGTGACGTTTTCTGGCAAGCATGTGCCGACACCTTCCTGGTTTCCATGGTCCCCTGAGAGAGCTAGTCCGTTGCGCCGCAATATCAAGGGAGCGAATGAGGTAGCCGAACTGCAACACTTGGCTATTCCCTGAGCGAGGTACGCGGCTCCTTGTTGACGGAGGCCGACACGAGGCGTAACCATCACCAACCTTGCAGGCAGGGCCTGCGTTCCGGCGAGTCGATCCATGGCGATTTCAATGACCACAGCACAGAAGGCGCCCCACGGCGATGCTGTGCCGTGCGCGCCGACGACTCGCGAGGAGAGCGTGGACTAACCGTCCCGCCGATCGAAGGATCCCATCCCTCCCGAGCCCGCTGAACGCTCCGGAGGTTTTTTTATGTCTTCGACACCTCCGTCGCTCATCGGGCTCACTGGAACAAAGCCCGTCTCATGACCGATACATCGCTCAACGCTACATCCGAAACTGCTACGATGACGCGTGCCTGGGTCGTCGAGGCGCGCGCCATGACACGGCTCGCGGGGCCGATCGTCATCACCCAGCTCGCGCAGATGGGGGTCGGCACCATCGACGTGCTGATGCTCGGCGCCTACAGCAAGGATGCGCTCGCGGCCTCGGCGCTTGGCCTCAGCCTCTTCTATGCCATGTGGCTTCTCGGCATGGGGCCGGCCGTCGCCGTCTCCCCGATGATCGCCCATACGCTCGGCGAGCGTCGCTTCGCGGCGCCGGCTGTGCGGGCCAGCGTGCGCATGGCGCTTTGGGCGATCCTGATGATGTCGCCGCCGATGATGATCTTCCTTTTCTTTGCCGGCGACATACTGGCTGGCATCGGCGAGCCTGCACGTCTGAGCGCGGATGCGGGTGCCTTCGTGCGCGTGCTGGCGCTCGGCTTGCCTTTCACGCTCGGCTTCAACGTGCTGCGCGGTTATACCAACGCGCTCAGCCATCCGCGCGCGCCGCTGATCGTGATGGGATTGACCGTCGCCTTCAATGCGACGCTCGGCTATGCGTTGATTTTTGGCCATTTCGGGGCGCCGCGTCTCGGCCTGCTCGGCGCAGGTATTGCGAGCGCGATTTCATTCGCCTTCAGCTTCTTCGCGTTGCTGGCGGCGGTGTTCCTGACGCCGACGCTCGCCCAATACCGCATTCTGCATCGCTTCACGCGCGCCTCCTGGCCGAAATTCATGGAGGTTTTCAAGCTCGGCATGCCCATCGGCATGTCGATGATCTTCGAAGCCATGTTCTTCAATTCCGGCACGTTGATGATGGGACGCTTCGGGACCGCTTCCGTGGCGGCGCATCAGATCGCGCTTAATGCCTGCGCGTTGGCGTTCATGGTGCCGCTCGGCGTGGCGACCGCCGCGACCGTCCGTGTCGGTCTCGCTGCGGGCGCAAAGGATATGCCGCGCGTACGCCTCGCCGGCGTCACGGCTTCCGTGCTGGGCCAGCTCTTCATGATCGTGACGGGGCTCGCCTTCGCGATCTTCCCGCGCGAGATCGTCGGCTTCTATATCGACGCCCACGATCCGGCGAATTCGGATGTGATCGAACATGCGGTGATCTTCCTGCGCATGGGCGCGGCCTTCCAGTTTTTCGATGCGCTGCAGGTCACGCTGAGCCTCTCCCTGCGCGGACTGAAGGACGCACAGGCGCCCATGTGGATCAACGGCGTCAGCTACTGGATCGTCGGCTTCCCGGCGGCGCTGCTCTTCGTTTTCCATTTCGGTCTCGATGGGCTCGGCGTCTGGATCGCTTTCATTCTTGGGCTCTTCGTCTGTGCGACGTCGATGGCCCTGCGCTTTGCGTGGAAGTCGGGCATGATCGGGCCGCGGGCGCGACAGGAGGCCCGAGCTTGATCGGATCGGGCCGGCGGCCTATGTGAGGAACGACCGGGACGACCCGGCGGCCGCTGGACGGCCGAATACATCCGGCGAGGACGACCTCGCTATATTGCAGAACGGAGTATGCGATATGGCCTGGATCTATCTTCTTGCCGCGTCCGTCGGCGAAATTCTCTGGACCTATACGTTGAAGGCGAGCGAGGGATTTTCACGCCCCTGGATCAGCGTCGTCAACGTCACGACCATGCTGGTGACGGCATGGCTGCTCGCGCTGGCCACGAAAACGATGCCGCTCGGCACGGCCTATACGATCTGGACCGGCTTCGGCATCGTTGGCACGGTCGCCGTCAGCGTCGCCCTTTTCGGTGAGGAAATGAACCCCGGAAAGTTCGCCGCGATGGCATTGATCGTCGTCGGCACGGTGATGCTGAAGTTCGTCGAGAGCTGAACAAAAAAGGGGGAGGGCAAATGCCCTCCCCAAGTGTCACTCGTTGTACTCGGCGCCGCTTTGGAGGCCCCCGAAGCGGCGCCGTTCCGGCTGCAACAAAGCCCAGCCGGGGGCTCTCAAGATCCGTCAGGCAAAGACCCGCCGGTGGCAACCTGAGCTATGGGGCCGGCGGCGAGGTCGCTATCGCGCCGCCGGCAATCTGTGGGTGGAGAAGACTGGCCTCAGTTGACCTGGCCGCGGAGATCGGCGCTGTTGTCGACCGGGCTGTAATAGGCGTAGGGCGCGGTGTCGTGCTGCTCGGGCTTGGGGGCGGGAGCCGCCGGCACCTGGGCCTCCGCTTCATGCGGCTGCTGCTCGGCAGGCGCATGGTGATCGACCGCTTCCGGGTTCGTCTGGCGATAGTCGATCTTGCCCATCGGATCGCCCTTGGCGCCGAAATTCGCGCAATCGCTCGGGTTCACATGATAGAGCGGCACCAGCATCTTCAGGACCGCACGTTCGACGACCGAGCGAACGGCGAGTTGGATCGGCTCCATGGCGCTCTCGCCGGCGCCGACATCGAAGAGATTGCCGCCGAGGAAATCGAACACGCCGGCGCTCACTTCATGACCGACGATCTGCTTCTGGTAGGAAACGAAATCGACGACTTCGAGCGTGCGGCTATTCACGAGGCGCAGATCGAGACCGATGTTCATGACGTAGAGCTTGCCGCTGGCGCTCGCGCCCCAGCCCGTGTCCGACGAGCTCGCGACCGAAGCCGACACGCCGCCCGAGCGGATGTTGAAGTTGAGTTCGGTGATGCCGCCCACGAGGTAATAGTCGCTGCCGCGGATTTCGCCCGCGAAGATCTTGCGATAATCGCCCTGCTGCGCGTCGCCGATGAGCTTGTTGTTCGTGTATTTCAGTTCGAGCTCGGTGACCGAAGTGTCGTAACGCTCGACCATCGGCACGCCCGCCTTGCCAAGCGCCGACATCGCCATCAGCGAGGCGCCTTGCGTCAGCTTGCGGCCGGAACCGTCGGCCTCTTCCTTACCGGTATAGTCGCGGATATTGCCAACCGCGATGCGGCTCGCCTGGATGTCGCCCGGAATGCGCGTCGCGAGGCAGCGCAGCGCCGAGGAGTAGGGCGTTTCGTTGCTGATGACCGGGGCGTCGCCGATCGGCGAGGTATATTGGCCGTTGGAACCCGCGCTCGGGCTGATGCAACCAGTCAAGGCGAAAGCCATCGAAAGAACGCCGAGCGTCTTCTTGGGCAGGCCCTTGTTTGCCAATATCGACTTTGCGGTTGCGAACACGATAGGTCTCCTGGTTGCCATTTCCGCATCCCGTCCGGCGGTTCTCTTGAACTCTTTCGGCGGGATCGGAAGTTGAACCAGTGACTGCAACCGGTATGCCAGCGGTTACGACTTGTCAGGAATCGCGGATTTACGCGATTTCTGGGCCGACCGGTCCGAAATTGCCCGTATCGGCACAGGCCGGCGGTGAGGCGATACGTCCCGCTTCGACACAGGCCGCAGGAAGGTGTTAATCCTGTGCGCCATTGGCACAGCTCTCTCGGCACGCGGCGATGGCGCGGGTTGCGGGGCGCGCAGGCGCGAGCGACACTCGCGCCGACCGGAACAAGCAGCCAGAACAAGCAGGACCGCACACCTTGCCGAAGCCCGTTCTCGAATTCTTCTTCGATTGCTCGAGCCCCTGGACCTATCTCGCCTTCAGCCGCATCGAGGCGCTGGCCGAGCGGGCAGGTGCGACGATCGATTGGCGCCCGATCCTGGTCGGCGGGGTCTTCAATGCCGTTAATGAAGCGGTCTATGAGCAGCGGGCCAATCCAAATCCTGTGAAGGGCCGCTATTACGTGAAGGATCTGCGGGACTGGGCGCGCTATTGCGGCATCGAAATCGGTCAGCCGCCGGTCTTCCCGGTGCGCGCTGTCGACGCAATGCGCGCGGCGATCGTCGCGGGCGACGAGGGCAGGCTGCCGGAATTCGCCCGCGCGACCTTCCGCACATATTGGGGGGAGTTGAAGGATATCAGCCAGCCCGACGTGCTGGCCGGCATCTGCGCCGAAGTCGGCCTCGACTGGGATATGGTCGGCCGGCGCATCAAGGAGGACGACGTGAAGAACCGCCTGCGTGGAAATACCGAAGAGGTCATCGCGCGCGGCGGCTTCGGTTCGCCGACCATGTTCGTCAACAAGACCGACATGTATTTCGGCAATGATCGGCTGCCGCTCGTCGAAGCGGCACTGAAGGCGGCGGCCCAATGAGCCTTGTTCCCGAAGTTCCCGTGCGGCCCGCGAACCCGCCGGCTTTCAACGCGCCTGCCGTGGTGCTCGCGATCATCGTCGCGATCCTCGGCATCTATGGCATCGTGAGCGCTCTGCCTGAAGCGCGGCAGGACGAGATCATCGTTCTCTTCGCGCTCTTTCCCGGCCGCTTCACGGCGGTCCCCGCTCATCCGGATCTCATCTTTCCGGGCGGGAGGGCTGCCGACGTCTGGACGCTCTTCAGCTACACCTTTCTCCATGGAAGCTGGACTCACGCGATCGTCAACAGCATATGGCTGCTCGCCTTCGGCAGTCCCGTGGCGCGCCGCATAGGCGCCGTCCGGTTTCTTCTCCTTTATTTCCTCTGCGGCGTCCTCGGTGCGCTGACGCACGTCGCCTTCAACGCCGGGTCGCTGGTGCCGGTGGTCGGCGCATCGGCTGCGATCTCCGGCATGATGGGCGCGGCGGCACGCTTCGTCTTTCTGGCCGACGGGCCGCTTGGCGGTCTCGGCGGGATGGTGGGGCCGAGCTCCGCGCCGCGCGCCCAGGCGAGCATCGGCCGCGCGCTGACAGACCGTCGTGTACTGATCTTTGTTGGCGTCTGGATCGGTTTCAATTTTCTTTTCGGGCCGACCGGCCTCACCGTCACGGGCGAACAGGTGAATGTCGCCTGGGAAGCGCATCTCGGCGGCTTCCTCGCCGGCCTGCTGCTCTTCGGTTTCTTCGATCCCTACCGAACCTCGCCCTCGGGCGGACCCGGCAATGTCGGCTATGGCGAATGGAGCGGCCGGAAGCTCCCGTGATCCTCATACCCCGGGGTGGCTTGAATCCGGGCCGCCGATAACCACATGGAATGAGGGCCTATTGCAAGCCATGAAGAGGAGGACACCAGGATGAGCGATACGTCGGCGTCGGATGTCACCGCGCAGGAGCCGATCTGGCTCCGTTTGGTCTATATGATCGTTTTCGGCTTTCTGGCGCATGTCGCCTTTTCGCTGACGATCTTTCTCGGCATCGTTCAGCTCGTCGTGCTTCTCGCCACCAAGGAAAAGAACGAGGAGCTGCGCAACTTCAGCCGCAACCTCGTGCAATACGTCGGCGAATGCCTGGCCTTCATCGTTTTCGCGCGCGACGAGAAGCCGTTCCCGCTCGGCAAGTTTCCGTCGGTCGGTTCTACGATCTGACGTCGGCGGAGTTGAAGATTTCGAATTTGGCGAGGCCGGCGGGCGTCAGCAGACCTTTCAGCACCGCGGAGCAGGTCAGCGAGAAGCTCGCGCTGGCGTCTTTCTCGCTGCCGTAGAAGCCGGCGAGTTCGAGGCTGCAAAGCCCGTGTACGGTCGCCCAGAAGGCGTCGGCGACCAGTGCCGGGTGCATGTCGGGCAGGCTTCCTTCCGCGACACAGGCCTTGATGGCGTCGAGAAGGTGCTGATAGGAGGGGTGGCGCGAGATCGCGCGGGCCGGCGGTGTCGAATAATCCGGATGCTCGTGCCGCACCGTTTCGCTCACCGGCATCGTCACGCTGATCATCAGCGCATAATAGGATGGGTTTTCCAGCGCGAAGCGCCGATAGGCACGGCCCAGATTCTGGAGCCACAGCAACGGTTCCTTCTCTTTGGGAGCCGAGTTCTGTGCCTCCGACAGGCGGTTGAAAGCTTCCTCGAAAAGCGCCGAGATCAATCCTTCCTTGCCGCCGAAGGCCGTATAGACGGCCATCGTCGACGTCCCGACATTCGAGGCGAGCTTCCGGAGCGAAATCGCGTCGGGCCCGCCGCGCATCAGCATTTCACTGGCGGCATCGAGCAGAGCGGCGCGCTGCGCGGTGCGGCGCCGGTCGGTGGCTGTATCGATCCTGTCGTCGAGACTCATTCTTGCAACCCTTCCGTACTTTCTATCGGGCAGGCTTGACTTACTGTCCAGCAGTTCTTTATAACACAGTTATAACATCGTTTCTCATCGGGAGGAAACTAATGTCCAAGCCATTCCCAAACAATCCGCTGCTTCAGGGCAATTACGCTCCGGTCATGGCCGAATGCGACGCGCCGGACCTCGTCGTCGCGGAAGGAGAACTTCCCGCAGGTCTCAACGGCACCCTCTATAGGAACGGACCGAACCCCATGTTTCCGCCGCTCGGAAATCAACATCATTGGTTTTTAGGCGAAGGAATGGTCCACGCGATCCATGTGGAAGACGGGAAGGCGAGTTATCGCAACAGATGGGTGCAAACTGAGGGTTATAAGGCGCAGCGGGAAGCCGGCCGCCGCCTCATCGACACCGCTTTCGGCGGTGCGCGTGCGCCGGGCGCCGAAGAACTTTCCGGTAATGTCGCCAACACCAATATCGTCTGGCACGGCGGCAGGCTGATGGCGATCGACGAGGGCAATTCGCCGGTATCGATGGACCCCGTGACGCTCGAGACGCTAGGCAAATGGCAGTTCGGCGGCAAATACGAAGGCCCGATGACGGCACATCCGAAGATCGATCCGAAAACGGGAGAGATGCTGTTCTTCGGCTACATGGCGGCAGGGCCGGGCACGCCCGACATTTCCTATCAGGTCGTCGACGCGTCGGGTCGTCTGACGCGGTCCGAAATGTTCCAGGCGCCTTATGCCTCGATGGTGCACGACTTCATCACCACCGACGAGCATGTGATCTTTCCGGTCTTTCCGGCGACGATCGACGTCGAGCGGATCATGAATGGCGGTCCCGTCATCGCCTGGGATCCATCCGTCGGAACGCGCATCGGCATCATGGCCCGCAATGCCAGCGTCGACACGATCCGCTGGTTCGAGGGCGACGCCTGCTACGTCTATCATCCGATGAATGCACAGACCGTTCATGAGGGTGGCAAGACGAAGATCCTTGCCGACGTCATGAAATATCAACGCGTACCGCTTTTTCCGAATGCAGACGGCAGCAAGGCCGAGCTCTCTTTCCTGGACGAACCGGCGATGCTGGTTCGGTGGACCTTCGATCTCGACGGCAACACCAACAGCTACAAGGAAGAGCAGATCACCGATCTCGGCGGCGAATTTCCACGTCTCGACGAACGCTTCGCGGGGCAGGGCTATCGCCACGGTTTCTACGCAGCGAACACGCGCCCGCTGTCGCGCGGTAAGCCCTTCGACACGCTGGTGCATATCGACCTCGCGACGGGCAAGCGCCGCGCCTTCGATCCCGGTGCTGGCAGATATGTGATCGAGCCGGTCTTCGTGCCGCGCTCCGCTTCCGCGCCGGAAGGCGACGGCTGGCTGACCACGCTCGTCTATGATGAGGCCCGCAATCTCAGCGACTTCGTCGTTCTCGATACGGGCGACATTTCAAAAGGACCGATCGCCCGCGTCGAACTGCCGACGCGCGTTCCCTTCGGCTTCCACGGCAACTGGCGCAGCGCGGCTTGATATGCTTCGTCGCCCCGCCCCTCGCAATGAGGGAGGAAGGGAGGCCTACAGCAGCGGCTCTTCATAGAGGAGGTCGCCGTCGACGCGAACGCCCTTGATGGCGGCCTCGCCGTCATCGGCGAGCGCCACGTCGACGGACAGCGCATGGCTGTTGCGCTCCGTCTCCAGTTCACGGCCTTTGCCCTCCGGCACGAAATAGCTCTCGATGCCGTAGACGACGGTCGCCATGACGCAATCGTTGCAGGGCACTTCCTCCATATCGTTCGAGAAGGGCGTTGCGCGGACGCGCGCGATATTCTTCGTGACGTCGGCGATACGTCCACGGATGACCTTGTCGCCCTCTGCGGGCTTCGGCGCCTTGCGCCAGACGCCGACGGCGCGCCACGTCTCCCGCGCCGGCGCGATCTCGACATAGATAGTGTCGCCCTGCCTCAGATCCTTGTCGCCGGGAAGCCCGTCAAGGGCGAGCCGCGATATGCCATAGGCGAGCACCACATAGTCGCCGCGGAAGAGATCGCGCGGATCGAGAGGTTGCGTTGTCAGCGTCACGACATTGCTGGAGTGCAGGATCGAGACGCGTCCCGCGACGATCCATGCGAGCGCCAGCGTCTGCACGACGGCGAGCACGATGACCGCGGTTCCGAAGCGACCGAATTTTTGCATGATCCCGTTCATCTTGCGCCTCCTTCGCCGGCGGCTTTGACGACGCGGCTGCGTATCCGCGTGAGCACAAACGCGCCCGCGATCAGGATCACGCCGCCGAGTGCGAAGAAAGCCGCCGTACCGAGCAGCGAGCCCAGCGTTTCAAAGTACAGATAGAGCACTTCGCCCGCGAAGGCTGCGAAGCCCGCATTGAGCGCGAAGGCGCTCCGGCGGCTGGAACCGTAAGCGACCAGCCAGATGCTGAGCGCGATGAAAAGCGCGGCATAGACCCATGACACCGCATTGGGCGAACCATGCGCGAGCGAGGAATAGAAGGCCGCACCGAGGGCCAGCGCGCCGAACCCCACGACATCGCGGAGGGTCAGTCGCTTCGCGCGCAACTCCACGAAAGTCAAACCGGCGACGACGGCGACGCCGATGGCGACCAGCGCAATCCATGACGCGCTGGTCTCGCTTTGCGGCGGCGCCGCCTGCAGCACCCAGAGCAGCGTGAAGGAAACGACGAGGCCATAAGCCTCCATCGCGGAGCCGAACCGCGTCGAGCGCGCTGAAACGCGCAGCGATGCGAGCCACAGGACCAGCGAGAGCAAAATGTAGAGCGCCGCGATCTCGCCACGTCCGCAGCCGAGAGCGGCTGCCAGAGGTTCGGCATTGAGCGCCGCCCAGACATAGGCGGTGAGGATTGCGAGGTGAAAGCCGGACAGCCAGCTCAGCCGCAATGTCAGGACAAGCGCCACGGCCCAGGGCAGGAAGAAACCCCAATGCGCATGGCCTTCGACCGGCGGCATCAGCGATGACCAGAGGATCGCGAGCAGAAACGACAATGCGAGGGCCGGCCGCGAGGGCATGGCCCAGGCGCTGGCAAGTGCGACGAGACACCAGAGCAGGATCCAGCCCGGATCACCGGAATTCACGTGATAGATCTGCGCGATCAGCATGATGTTCGCGCCGAAAAGCGCGAGGCCGCCGACGACTGCGGCTTGCGCGAAAGCCGGATGCTGGCGTCTGTCGAGGACGAAGGCGGCGCCATAGGCCGCCCACATTGCCGCCATCAGCAATAGGAGCTTGGTGAGCTTGGAAAGCTCGCCCCAGTTCGCGGCGACGAAGCTCATGGCCGCAAAGCCGATCAGCACCGCGCCGAAAAGGGCGAGCAGTTGCGGCACGCGCCGGATGGTCGCGTCGCCTCGCGCCGAAGCCAGGATCGCCTCGGCATTCTGGGGCGTCACCCAGCCGCGCTCGATCCACAATTCGAGGTCTCGACCGAGACGTTGGAGGTAAACGCGTTGCCACATGGCTTGTTGCCACCCGAATCGTTGCATCTGTTGAGGAGCTTAGCGGTCTTATGATGCCCGGGGATAAGTCCCGGAACCGTCCAGAAGTGTCAAAAAAGGTCATCGGAGCGTGAGCATCCGGCCTTGCGGCCTGCGGCAGGATGCCGCATCATGAGGATCGGGCAGTTGCCGGCGCGGCGAGTGCGGACAGCCCATTTTGACGTGGTTCGCATGCCGTGCTCCGTCGGCGGCTCCGCCCGGTAAGGGAGGGAGAGCCATGAACGTTGCCTCGATACTGAAGGCCAAGGGATCGGACGTTGTCACCATCGCGCCGGTCATGACGCTTGGCGAAGCCGCGAAGCTTTTGACGAGCCGCCGCATCGGCGCGGTCATCGTCATGCATGGACAGCAGGTGCTCGGCATCCTGTCCGAACGCGACATTGTGAAATCCATCGCCGTCTCGGGCGCCGAAGCGCTCGATCGCCCCGTGCGCGATGTCATGACCGCGCGTGTCATCACCTGCAGCCTCAACGACAGCGTCGACGAGCTGATGGATTCGATGACCGAGGGGCGCTTCCGCCATCTGCCTGTGATCGATCGCGGCCAGCTTGTCGGCATCATTTCGATCGGTGACGTCGTGAAGCACCGCATCGCGGAAACCGTGATGGAAACGGAGGCCATGCGCCTCTACATCGCGAACAGCTAGGATCAGCGCAGCAACTCGCACATTTCGCGGATTTGCGGCAGGGCTTCTTCGGCCGCTTCCTCGCCGAGGCGGATCAACTCGTCCGCCTTGTCGAATTCGAGCAGCGTGAGATGTCCGATCTTCGGCGCGATCACGATGTCCGGCGGATCGGAGGCGAGCCGCGCGCGGGCAAGCCTGTCCTGAATGATGTTGAGCGAGGCGAGCATGACGCTGGCAAAACCGGGGCCGCGGCTTTTGCCACCCATCGCGCGTTTCACAAGTTCGCGCTCCGGCGTCGGCCCTTTGCCGCGCAACCGGCTTAGCGTGCCGCGTATGCCGGACATCAGTTTGGAATCGGCATCGGGTTCCATGCCTTCGAGCGCAACCTCGGCTTCCACTTCCGCCACAGCCTCGTCGATCTCCTGGGCGAGATCGTAGGTCTCCGGCATCGGCGGTAGCGTACGCACGTAAAAGGGCTTGTGGCCCTGTTCCCAATGGCGCCGCGTCGCAGGATCGAAGGGATCGGTGTTGAGGTTTACCGCAATGACGAGCCGCGCACCGAGCGCCCGCGTCACCGATACCGGCACCGGATTGACGATGGCGCCGTCGATCAGCCAGCGATTGTCGATGGGTACCGGCGCGAAGACACCGGGCAGCGCGTAGGAGGCGCGGATCGCCTGCACAAGGCTTCCTTCCCGCAGCCAGAGTTCGTGGCCCGTTGCGAGTTCGGTGGCGACGGCGACGAAGGTGCGGTCGAGTTCGTCGATGCGGATGTCGCCCAGATGTTCGCGCATCAGCGTTTCGAGCTTGGCATCGCCGATGAGGCCCGACGAGCGGAAACGGAAATCAACGAGGCCGAGCAGGCGTCGGCGCGTCAGCGAGCGGGCGAAGTCTTCCAGCGGATCGAGCTTCTGTGCGAGATAGCAGCCACCGACCAGCGAGCCGATCGAGGTGCCGGACACGATGTCGGGCTCGATGCCGGCGCGGGACAGCGCCTTCAGCACCCCTATATGGGCCCAGCCACGGGCCACGCCGCTGCCGAGCGCAATGCCGATCTTCGGACGGATCATTCGATGCTTCATCGCTTACACAACCAGATGCACATCATGCGCCCCCGCCGCGTCGTGTGGAAGGGTCGGCAGAGTTGATGCCGGCAGCGCGGCGTCAGTCAGGCGGAAATGTGACCGAAGAAAGCCCGGTTCAATGCGCGTGGCCGCCACCGAGCTTCTTGTCTTCGAAGCGGAGTTCGACCGTCTTCGCCGAAGGCCCGATCGGTACCGAGCGATAGAAGCAGGAGCGGTAGCCGACATGGCAGGCTCCGCCGTCGCCTCCGACCTCCACCTTGAGCAGAATGGCGTCCTGGTCGCAGTCGATGCGGATTTCGGTGACGGTCTGCGTCTGGCCGCTGGTCTCGCCCTTGCGCCAGAGCGAATTGCGCGACCGGCTCCAGTACCAGGCCTCGCCGGTGCGCACGGTCTTCTCGAGCGCCTCGGCATTCATCCAGGCAAACATCAGCACCTCGCCGGTCTTCGCATCGGTCGCGAGTGCGGGGATCAGCCCATGCTCGTCGAACTTCGGCGCGAAGGCGGTGCCTTCCTCGATCTCGTGTTCGGAGCCGCGTGGGCCGAAGAGGGGAGATGTGCTGCTCATGGCGCTTATCCAAAATAAAAGGCCCCGTCATTCTGATGAAGGACGGGGCCCGCGGAAACTCTTTTAAATCGGTGCGTCGGTCAAGTGCCCCGGATCATCTGCATGAAGCGGGCTTCAAGCCGTGGGTCGTCGCGGAAGACGCCGGTGAACTGGCTGGTGATGGTCGCCACGTCCGGCTTCTTGATGCCGCGCGTCGTCATGCACTGATGCTTGGCCTCGATCAGGATCGCGACGCCGGCGGGTTCGAGCGCGCGGTTGATCGTATCGGCGATCTGCGCCGTCATGGTTTCCTGCGTCTGCAGCCGCTTGGCATAGATTTCGATGACGCGGGCGAGCTTCGAGATGCCGACGACCTTCGAGGTCGGGACATAGGCGACATGAGCCTTGCCGAGGATCGCGACCATATGGTGCTCGCAATGGGACTCGAGCGAGATGTCCCGGAGCATGACCATGTCCTGATAGCCTTCGACTTCCTCGAAGGTGCGCGTCAGTTCCTTGTAGGGGTCTTCGTTGTAGCCCTCGAAGAACTCTTCATAGGCGCGGACGACGCGGCCCGGCGTATCGAGCAGGCCTTCGCGCGCCGGATTGTCGCCGGCCCATGCGATGAGCGTCCGCACGGCGGCTTCCGCTTCCTCGCGGCTTGGCTTCTTCAGGGGGGCGGAGCGAGTTTCCGTCAAGGTCGAGCGCAACCCGTCTACAGCATTCATGTCTTTGACCATCTTCTTTAGGGGTTTCCCGGCGGCGCCCCTGTTCCGGGATGCTCACCACCAGTTCAAGTCACGGCCGATCCCGGAGGGTTCGGCCATTTGCCCATCAAGCACAGAGGCCTATATGCCATGCGTCGACTGGTGTTCCATCGCCCCAAGCTTGCATATGGCTTTGCGGAAACGGCCTATCAAGGCGAGCCGATCCGTCAAACGTGCAAAAGGGGGGCGGAACCGGGGAGTGGCGTGAGGCATTTCGCCAGCATTACCGCCATGTTAAACCTTGCCGGGCAGGATCAACGCGATTAACAAATGCTATATCCCTGCGGCCTAGCGGGGATACTTCGGAGCCGGCCATGACCTGTCGAACTTGCCGCGAGACGACCCGAACCGCCTGACGCTCCCGCAAAGGGGCAAGGCGCGACCCCGATGCTTTATCCGAGATCAGGCCCCGACATGACGACGCCCCGCCTTCAACTTCATAATTCGCTGACCCGCCGCAAGGAGGTCTTCGAGCCGGCCGATCCCGCTCGTGTGACCATGTATGTCTGCGGGCCCACGGTCTACAACTTCGCCCATATCGGCAATGCGCGGCCCGCCGTCGTCTTCGACGTGCTGGCACGCGTGCTTCGGCGGCTTTATCCGAATGTCGTCTATGCCCGCAACATCACCGACATCGAGGACAAGATCATCGCCGCCGCGAAAGAGCAGGGCGTCGAGATTTCCACGATCACGGACAAGTATGCCGCGATCTATCGCGAGGATATGGGCACGCTCGGCGTGCTGCCGCCCGACATCGAGCCGAAGGCGACCGATACGATCCCCGGGATGATCGCGATGATGCAGGCGTTGATCGACAACGGTCACGCCTACGCGGCGGAAGGCCACGTTCTTTTCAACGTGCCGAGCTACGCCGAGTATGGCCGTCTCTCGGGTCGCGACCGCGACGACATGATCGCTGGTGCTCGGGTGGAAGTGGCGCCCTACAAGCAGGACCCCGCCGACTTCGTGCTCTGGAAGCCCTCGACGCCGGAACAGCCCGGCTGGGAGAGCCCCTGGGGCCGTGGCCGTCCGGGCTGGCATATCGAATGCTCGGCGATGATCGAAAAGCATCTGGGCACCACCATCGACATTCATGGCGGCGGCATCGATCTCCAGTTCCCGCATCACGAGAACGAGATCGCCCAGTCGAATTGCGCTCATGGCAACGCGCCGCTGGCGCGCTTCTGGCTGCATAACGGCTTCGTGAACATCGAAAAGGAAAAGATGTCGAAGTCGATCGGCAACGTGCTGCTGGTCCACGACCTCATCAAGGAAGCGTCAGGCGAAGCGATCCGTCTTGCGCTCCTCAACGGCCACTACCGCCAGCCCCTCGACTGGACGGCGGACGGCCTCGCCCAGTCGCGCCGCATGCTCGACCGGCTCTATGGCGCCCTCCGCGCGCTGGCCGACGTCGAGGCGAAGGCATCGGACGAAGCCGTCCCCGACGCGTTTCTGGAGGCGCTGCTCGACGATCTCAACACGCCGAAGGCACTGGCCGTCCTCTTCGATCTGGCGAAACAGGCCAATACCGCCACCGATGCGGCCGAAAAAGCGAGGCTGAAGGCCGCTTTGCTGGCTTCGGGGGCGCTTGTCGGCCTTCTTCAGGCGGACCCCGAATCCTGGTTTGCAGGAATGGGGATGACACCCAATATAAATCTCGACGAAATCGAAGCCCTGATCGCCGCCCGTGCGGCGGCGCGCAAGGGCAGGGATTTCAAGGAGGCCGACCGCATCCGCGATGAACTCGCCGAGCGTGGTATCCTGATCGAGGATGGCCCCCAGGGAACACTCTGGCGGGTGGCGAGCTGAGAACCGACATGCTGAACGAGATCTACAACGCGCGCATTCTGAAGCTCGCAGCGAACATCCCGCTGACGGAGCGGCTTGCCGCGCCCGATGCCAGCGCGACGGCGGTTTCGAAGCTCTGCGGCTCCAAGGTCACGGTCGACGTGAAGATGGAGGGCGACCGCGTCGTCGCCTATGGCGCCGATGTGAAAGCCTGCGCGTTGGGTCAGGCGTCCTCTTCGATCATGGCCGAACACGTTATCGGTTCGACGGTCGCCGAACTCCATGACGTCGCCGCCGCCATGCGCCGCATGCTCAAGGAAGGCGGCGAACCGCCCCGCGACATCCATGGCGGCAAGTGGAAGGATCTCGAGGTCCTCGAACCCGTTCGCGACTACAAGGCCCGCCACGCCTCGACCCTGCTCGTCTTCGACGCGGTCGAAGAGGCGGTTGAGGAGGCTTTGGCGAAGCAGGGGAGTGGGACGTCCGCGACGCCCCGGACCCTCACTAGCACCGGCTCGGGCAGATAGCCTGAGCCGCCAAGGCGCCCGCGCTCGCGCGCCGCACATCAAATTTCCTATAATGAGCCTGCGAAGACCCGGCCGATTCCCGCCGGGCCACGATCATGGTAACGACATGCGGTACGATCCCCTGTCGCTCGGGATGCGCGGCCTGATCCAGCTTTATCGCTGGTTCATTTCGCCCGTTCTCGGCCCGCGCTGCCGGCACCTGCCGAGCTGCTCGGAATATGCGATGGAGGCCATCGACCGGCATGGAAGCTGGAAGGGAGGCTGGCTCGCGCTGTCGCGGATCAGCCGGTGCCATCCCTGGGGCAGTCACGGGTTCGATCCCGTGCCGCCGACGCTTCCCGTCGTGCCGTGGTATATGCCCTGGGGTTACGGTCGCTGGTCGCGCAGGATTTGAAACGAGAAGAATGAAATGATCAAAGTGACGTTGCCGGACGGATCGGTGCGCGAACATGCGGAACCCCTGAGCGGGCTCGCCTTCGCCGAGAGCATCGCGAAATCGCTGGCGAAGAAGGCGCTCGCCGTGAAGATCGACGGCAAGGTGAAAGACCTCGCCACGATCATCGACAAGGACGCCATTGTCGAGGTCGTGACGCCGACGACGCCGGACGGTCTCGAAATCCTGCGCCACGACTGCGCGCATGTGATGGCGGAAGCGGTGCAGGAACTCTTCCCCGGTACGCAGGTCACGATCGGTCCGGTGATCGAGAACGGCTTCTTCTACGACTTCGCGAGGCCCGAACCCTTCAAGGCGGAAGATCTCGAAAAGATCGAGGCCAGGATGCGCGAGATCGTCGATCGCAACGAGACAATCACGCGCGAAGTCTGGCCGCGCGACGAAGCCATCGCCTATTTCAGGAAGATCGGCGAGGCCTATAAAGCTGAGATCATCGAGAGCATTCCGGCTGGAGAGGATGTCTCCGTCTACAAACAGGGCAACTGGCTCGATCTCTGCCGCGGTCCGCATCTGCCGTCGACGGGCAAGCTCGGCAAGGCTTTCAAACTGACGAAGCTCGCCGGCGCTTACTGGCGCGGCGACAGCCGCAACGAAATGCTCCAGCGCATCTACGGAACGTGCTGGGCGACGGAGGCCGATCTCAAGGCCTATCTGACGATGGTCGAGGAAGCCGAACGCCGCGATCACCGCAAGATCGGCCGCGAGATGGATCTCTTTCATCTGCAGGAAGAAGCGCAGGGCTCCGTCTTCTGGCACCCGAAGGGCTGGCGCATCTGGCAGGCGCTCGAACAATATGTTCGCCGCCGCATCGACGCGTCGGGCTACGTGGAAGTGCGCACGCCGCAACTCCTCGACTCGAAGTTCTGGGAACAGTCGGGCCATTGGGGCAAGTATCGCGAGAACATGTTCGTCGTGCCGGACGAAATTCCGTCGACGGACGATGATAAGCCGATCCTCAGCGGAAAGGCCAAGCTCATGGCGATCAAGCCGATGAACTGCCCGGCCCATATCCAGATTTTCAAGCAGGGGGTCAAATCCTATCGCGACCTGCCTTTGCGCATGGCGGAGTTCGGCTGCTGCCACCGCAACGAGCCGCATGGCGCGCTGCACGGGCTGATGCGCGTTCGTCAGATGACGCAGGACGACGCGCATATCTTCTGCACGGAAGACCAGATCCAGAGCGAGACGGAAGCTTTCGTCGAGCTTCTCGAAAGCGTCTACGACGACATGGGCTTCTCAGATCTGCAGGTCCGCCTCGCGCTTCGTCCGGAGCAGCGCGTCGGCTCCGACGAGACGTGGGACAAGGCGGAAGCCGCGCTTGGCAATGCGCTGAAGTCCATCGGCCGGGAATTCACGCTGGCGCCGGGCGAGGGCGCCTTCTATGGCCCGAAGCTCGAATTCCATCTGAAGGACGCCATCGGCCGCTCCTGGCAGCTCGGCACCTTGCAGCTCGACTTCAATCTGCCGGAGCGTCTCGACGCTTCCTATATCGGTGAGGACAGCGCCAAGCATCGCCCGGTGATGCTCCACCGCGCGGTCCTCGGTTCGCTCGAACGCTTCATCGGTATTCTGATCGAGCATTACGAAGGCCGTTTCCCGCTCTGGCTTGCGCCGGTTCAGGTCGTCGTTGCGACGATCACGTCGGACGCCGATGCCTATGCGGAGGAGACGGTTGCGGCTTTGCGCGCCGCCGGTCTTCGCGTCGAACTCGATCTCAGGAACGAGAAGATCAACTACAAGGTGCGCGAGCATTCGGTCGGCAAGGTGCCGGTGATCTTCGTCGCCGGCAAACGCGAGGCGGAAGAACGTACGGTCTCCGTCCGTCGCCTCGGCTCGCAGGACCAGAAGGTGACATCGCTGGACGAAGCCATCCGTACACTCGTCGCCGAAGCGACGCCGCCGGATCAGCGACCGGCGAAGCTCAAGGCAGCCGCGGAATGAAATTGGAAAGGGGAAGCGAAGGCTTCCCCTTTTTCTCTGAAACTTGCTCGACCCTCACGGGAGATTGAACCACGACACGCCGAAGCGGTCGTTGACCCAGGGAAGCAATCGCTCGAAGCGAACGGTCTCGTTGCCCATGAGGGCGCCGAAGTCGCTCATGATTACCTTTGAAGATTGTTGAGATCGACGTCGTAAAGCGCGGCATTTGCCTGCATGACCGGACCGCGCTCCTGTGCCGGCCGGCCGCGCAGGGCGGCATCCATGAGATCGAGATAAGTGTGCCAGCCAAGCGATGTTTGCTTCTCGAAGCGCGGCGGGATCGGGAAATGGGTGAGCACCAGAACGATATCGGTGCCGCGCACCGAAAGCTCGAATTGCAAATACGTCTCCGAATGCTGGGAGACAGCCTCGCCGGGATAAAAGACATTCCACGTATAGGCGAGAAGACGCGGCGGCTGAAATTGCGTGACAATGCCTTTGATGTGGCCGTCCATCAGCGTCACCGAGCCACCCGCGCGCGGTTCGATCGTTCCATTGCCGTACCAGGCGGGAAGCAGATCGGCACGGGTCAGAAAATCCCAGACGCGCTCGACGGGGCCGGGAAGGGTGCGCTCGAAACGCACCGCCGAAATTTTGACGATCTCGCCTTTGCTGTTCATGCCTTCTTGTCCTCGTCGGCAGCTTTCCTGAGTTCGTGCTCGAGAGCATCGAGTTTCGGATTCCAGAAACGGCGTACGCGTCCGAGCCAGGCCTCGACGTTCGCGA
>CAISYL010000118.1 GCA_903889655.1 uncultured Alphaproteobacteria bacterium
AGAGCCGCGACGCGCTCGACCGGCCCACGGCCATCGACAAGGTTGCTCCGCTGGCGGATTGAAAAAAGCCCGCCCGGCGTGAGCCGGGCGGGCAAGATGCGAAGCGGAACGCTTCGTCGGGGAGATCACCAGTCGAGTTGCAGACGCGACTCGAGAATCTTGTAGGTCTGGTCCGGATTGCCGCTGGTGGGCACGTAATCGTCTTTCGCGATCACGTAGTTGACCATCAGCCGCACATTCGGATTGAAGTAGTAATTGGCGCCGAGCGTGTAGTCGGTGCCCTTGCCGCGCGCATCGGCGAGCGTCGTCGGCGTCGACTTGGTGTCGAGGTTGATCGCGTTTGCCGACAGGTTCGCATCGTCGAGATTGAGGCGGCTGTAGCGCGCGACGAGTTGCAGCGCGTTGGTCGCCTTGGGCCGGTCGAAGAGGCCGGTCTTGACGTTGTAGTTGCGCGTCTCGCCGGTCACGAACCAGCCTGCCTCGAGGTAGTAGCCGGTGACATTCGCGTCGCCGCCGACATTGCGGCTGATCTGGTCCATCGTCCATTCGCCCTGCAGCGAGAGCGGACCGTAGAGCGCCGCGACTTCCGGCCCATAGCGCAATTCGTGCTGGGCATTGGTCGCCTTGGCCGACAGGGTGTAATTCGCGCCATGCGCTTCCGGGAAGGAATTGAACGTCGCCGTTCCGCTTTCATTGCCGCGATAGGATGCGCTGGCGCCGACATGGATCAGTGTCTTGCCGGTCAGCACGGGGGCATAATAGCCGCGTCCCGTCGCCGCCCAGTTGGTCGAATTCTCGCCGTTCTGAAGACCGCCGCTCTGGATGCCCTTGCTGAAGAGGCCGGCCTGCAGGCCGAAGCTCTTCGCATCGGTATAGGCGAGCTGCGCACCGAGCGAACGACCCGGCCATAGCGCGACGGGCAGCGCATATTCCATGAACTGGTTGTAGTTGTCGCTGGCGAGATTGTTGAGGCCGAAGGGCTCGTACTGGTTGCCGACGCGGATCATCAGGTCCTTCGTCAGGTCGTGCTCGATGAAGGCATCGGTGATCGTGACCGAACCGCTGTTGTAGCTGTAGGCGGCGGGTGCGAAATCGCTCTCGAACTTGAAGCGCCAGTCGCCGAACAGCTTGCCATAGACGTTCATGCGCGCGCGGCGGAACTCGGCGCCGTTGCCCATCGGCACAACCTTGCCGTTGCCGTCGTCGACGAGATAGCCGTCGGCCTGCAGCCTGCCGCCAATGCCCATCGCGAACTTGCCGTCGGCGCTTTCCATCTCGAGCTTGTTCGGCTTGAACTTCGGCATCGCATCGGTCTTCGCGGCGATGGCGTCGATCTTCGCGGTTTTCTTTTCCATCGCGTCGATCTTGGCGTCGCGCTCGGCGACCTGCGCCTTCAAGGCGTGAAGCTCGCTCTCCAGCGCCTCAAGCCGCGCATCGATGTCGCTGGCGGCAAGGGCGGGTGCTGCTGTAGCGAAGCTCAGAACGCCGAATGCGGCGACCGCGAAAGCGGCATGTCTCAGGCTCTTCATTGTTATTCCCCAGGACGGAATGGTTTGTTCTGGGGATCACTCTCGGTCGGCGGTTCCTAACAAAGTCGGAAACGCATATGAAACGGCGGGTTCTCGCGCGTCCCTGTTGCGCAAGAGCGACAGAATGAAAATCGCGATTCTGTTCGTATACGAAGCACTGCGCGATTTCGTCGCAGCGTCTATCCGCGGAAAACGAACCACGCCCCTGCGGCGATCAGCGCAAAGCCGATCGCCGTATTCCATGTCGGTGTCTGGCCGAGATAGAGCGACGAGAAGCCGACAAAGACAGTGAGCGTGATGACTTCCTGAATTGTCTTGAGCTGCGCCGCCGAATAGACCGACGAGCCGAAGCGGTTCGCGGGCACCGCGAGACAATATTCGAAAAGCGCGAGCCCCCAGCTGATCGCGATCACCATGACGAGCGGCGTCGCCTTGTACTTCAGATGCCAGTACCAGGCCGTCGTCATGAAGAGATTGGAAAGCGTGAGAAGGCCGATCGGCAGGAGATAGGCTTGCATGGAGACCCGAATGAAAGGGCCCCGCGGATCTCGCGAGGCCCTGAATATTAGCGGAAACCTGTCTCCGTCGTCCCGATTTCAGCCCTGAAATCCGTCCCAGAATTCCTTCACCCGGGCAAAGAAGCCGGAACTTTCCGGATTGGTCTCGCTGCTCGATGCCTTCTCGAATTCGCGCAGCAGTTCCTTCTGCTTCTTCGAGAGGTGGACCGGCGTTTCGACGGTGGTCTGGATATAAAGGTCACCGATCTCGCGGGAATTGATGACCGGCATGCCCTTGTCCTTCAGCCGGAACTGCCGTCCCGTCTGGCTGCCCTCGGGAATCTTCAGCTTCACGCGCTTGCCGTTGAGCGTCGGCACCTCGATCTCGCCGCCCAGCGCGGCCGTCGTCATCGCGATCGGCACGCGGCAGAAGAGATCGGCGCCGTCGCGCTGGAAAATCGGATGCGGCCTGATCGACAGGAAGATGTAGAGGTCGCCTGCCGGTCCCCCGCGCAATCCCGCTTCGCCTTCGCCGGCGAGCCTGATGCGCGTGCCGTCTTCGACACCCGCCGGAATGTTGACCGAAAGCGTGCGCTCGCGCTCGACCCGGCCCGCGCCGTGGCAGACATGGCAGGGCTTTTCGATGGTCTGGCCCCGGCCATGGCAGGTCGGGCAGGTCCGCTCGACGGTGAAGAAGCCCTGCGTCGCCCGCACCTTGCCGGCGCCCTGGCAGGTCGTGCAGGTGACGGGCTGCGAGCCCGGCTCCGCGCCCGAGCCGTTGCAGGTCTCGCAGGAAACCGAGGATGGCACACGGATCTGGGCCTTCTTGCCCTCGAAAGCCTCTTCGAGGCTGATCTCCATATTGTAGCGAAGGTCCTGGCCGCGCGCCCTGCCGCCATCGCTGCGCCGGCCGCGGCGCCCGCCCATGAATTCGCCGAAGAGATCGTCGAAGATATCGGACATCGACGCGGAGAAATCGCCGCTGAAGCCGCCCGGACCGCCGCGCGCGCCGGCGCTGCCGTCGAAGGCGGCATGGCCGAACTGATCATAGGCGGCGCGCGACTGATCGTCCTTCAGCACGTCATAGGCCTCGTTCAATTCCTTGAACTTCGCCTCGGCTTCCTTGTCGCCAGGATTGCGGTCGGGATGAAGCTCCTTCGCCTTGGCGCGATAGGCCTTCTTCATCTCGTCGGCGGTCGCGTTCCGCGCGACGCCCAGCACTTCGTAGAAATCACGTTTGGACATGGAAATTACGGTCTCACAGAGCGACGCCCCGGCGAGCCGAAACTCACCGGGGCGTTGTCATGCGTGTTGAGGGTGAACGACATGGGACAAGCCCGCTGGATGTCGGCTTAGTTCTTGTCGTCCCGCTTGTTTTCGTCGACTTCCTCGAAATCGGCATCGACGACATCGTCATCGGCATTGCCGCTCGAAGGGCCGCCATCGCCATGCGCGCTCTCGTCCTGCGCGGCCTTGTAGATGGCCTCGCCGAGCTTCATCGCGACCTGCGTCAGCGCCTGCGTCTTCGCCTTCACGTCTTCGGCCGAGCCGTCCTTCAGCGCGTTCTTCAGCGCCTCGACGGCGGCCTCGATCTCGCCCTTCACGTCGGCCGATACCTTGTCGGCATTCTCGGCGAGCGTCTTCTCGGTCGAATGGACGAGCGCTTCGGCGTGGTTGCGCGTCTCGACCTCCTCGCGCTTCTTCTTGTCCTCGGCGGCATGAGCTTCGGCGTCCTTCACCATCTGCTCGATGTCTTTTTCCGACAGACCGCCCGAAGCCTGGATGCGGATCGACTGTTCCTTGTTGGTCGCCTTGTCCTTGGCCGATACGTTGACGATGCCGTTGGCGTCGATGTCGAAGGTGACTTCGACCTGCGGCACGCCGCGCGGCGCCGGCGGAATGCCGATCAGATCGAACTGGCCGAGCAACTTGTTGTCCGCCGCCATTTCGCGCTCGCCCTGGAAGACGCGGATCGTCACGGCCGACTGGTTGTCGTCGGCGGTGGAGAAGGTCTGCGACTTCTTGGTCGGGATCGTCGTGTTGCGGTCGATGAGGCGCGTGAAGACGCCGCCCAGCGTTTCGATGCCGAGCGACAAGGGCGTCACGTCGAGGAGCAGCACGTCCTTGACGTCGCCTTGCAGCACGCCGGCCTGAATGGCCGCGCCCATGGCGACGACTTCGTCGGGGTTCACCGACTTGTTCGGCTCCTTGCCGAAGAACTGCTTCACGACTTCCTGGATCTTCGGCATGCGGATCTGGCCGCCGACGAGAACGATCTCGTCGATCTGGGCCGCCGTCACGCCGGCATCCTTGAGCGCCTTCTTGCAGGGCTCGATGGTGCGCTGGATCAGATCTTCCACAAGCGCTTCGAGCTTGGCGCGGGTGAGCTTCATCGTCAGATGCTTCGGACCGGAGGCATCCGCCGTGATGAAGGGCAGATTGACTTCCGTCTGCTGCGCCGAGGAGAGCTCGATCTTCGCCTTCTCGGCCGCTTCCTTCAGGCGCTGCAGCGCGAGTTTGTCGCCGCGCAGGTCGATGCCGTTCTCCTTCTTGAACTCGTCGGCGAGGTAGTTGACGAGACGCATGTCGAAGTCTTCGCCGCCGAGGAACGTATCGCCGTTGGTCGCCTTCACCTCGAAGACACCGTCGCCGATTTCAAGAATGGAAATATCGAAGGTGCCGCCGCCAAGGTCGTAGACCGCGATGATTTCGCCGTTCTTCTTGTCGAGACCATAGGCAAGCGCGGCCGCCGTCGGCTCGTTGATGATGCGGAGCACTTCGAGGCCCGCGATCTTGCCGGCATCCTTGGTCGCCTGACGCTGGGCATCGTTGAAGTAGGCAGGGACGGTGATGACGGCCTGCGTCACCTTTTCGCCGAGATAGTTCTCGGCCGTTTCCTTCATCTTCTGGAGCGTGAAGGCCGAAATCTGCGACGGCGAATATTTCTCGGCATTCGCTTCGACCCAGGCGTCGCCGTTCGGCGCGCGGACGATATCGTAGGGGACCATCCCCTTGTCCTTCTGGGTCGTCGGGTCGTCGTAGGCACGGCCGATGAGCCGCTTGATCGCGAAGAAGGTGTTGGTCGGATTGGTGACGGCCTGGCGTTTCGCCGATTGGCCGACCAGGCGTTCCCCGTCGGCGGTAAAGGCGACGATCGAAGGCGTCGTCCGCAGGCCTTCCGAATTCTCGATCACTTTAGGAGTGGAACCATCCATGACCGCGACACACGAGTTCGTCGTGCCAAGGTCGATGCCGATTACTTTTCCCATCTCAAAGATCCTCTTTCTGTCGCGGCAGGCCGTGCGAGCCCGTTCTGTATAGGCGCTCGCGCACGGTCCCGGAAGTGGCGCAATGGCCCGGCTCCCGAAACTGTTACGGCCCCCTAAGGGGTCCCCGAATGGCCCCGGTATGGGGTCGGGGGGTTCAAATTGGTTGGGCTGTATATAGGTTTGGCTTGTGGAGCCCGCAAGCGGTGATGCGGCATTTAGGCCACAGCGATTCGATCACAGTGTCCAATTGGCGGGTTTGTCCCCGCCTCAGCCCGGCCCGCCGGCCGGCCCACCTGAAGAGAGGCCGATTGAAAACGGCACCGATGGAGACAGGTTTCGACGGTGTGGCGCTCTATCCCGCCCGTCTTGGTCCGGCCGAGCAGAAGGCGCTGATGGCTCTGCTGCGGGAGGGCGCCCGCGTCGCGCCGCCCTATCGGCCCCGTATGCCGCGGACGGGGCAGCTCTGGTCGACGATGCAGACCAATTTCGGTCCCCTCGGCTGGGTATCCGACGAGCGCGGCTATCGCTACGAGGCGCGTCATCCGATTACACGGGAACCTTGGCCGCCGATCCCTGAAATCCTGCTCGACCTCTGGGCGGAGCTCGCCGCCTATCCGGCCCCGCCCGAGGCCTGTCTCGTCAATCTCTATCGGGGCGAAAAGGCGAAGATGGGCCTCCACCAGGACCGTGACGAAGCCGCAACAGAGGCGCCCGTCCTCTCGGTCTCGCTGGGCGATACCTGTCTCTTTCGTGTCGGTGGATTCGCCCGCAGCGACAAGACCAAGAGCTTCCGCTTGGCCTCCGGCGACGTCCTGATCCTCGGCGGCCTCTCCCGCATGCGCTTTCATGGCGTCGACCGCATCGTCCCGGGCTCGTCGCAACTGGTCGAGGGCGGCGGACGGCTGAACCTGACGCTGAGGCGGGTGACGAAGCCCGTTGCGCCCCTAGCGGGTCGGTCGAGGTAGCGATCCTTCGCGCGCGAGATCGAGCAGGCTGAACCCGTGTTCGCGGAAGGGCCAGGGCGTTATTTGCGCGAAATCGAGCAACCCGCCGCCGGCGGCGAGATTGGTCGCGACCAGCAGGATCGCGAGATTGCTCCATGCGGTCGTTGCCATCGGCAGCGTCGCGCCGGGTGCGAAGCCGGGGCGTGCAACGACAAGGAGCGCGACAAAGCTGTTGAAGAGAATGAAGGCGTTCCAGCGGTCCATGTCCGCGCCGAAGAGATTGAGCGCCAGTGGCGAGGCGACGCAGAGCGAAAGGACCGCCATCGTCAGTGCTGCCCGCTGGGGAAAGAAATCAGCCTTCAGAATGCGCCAGACGCAGACGAGGAGGAAAGCGGTCGTCGGAAGAAAGAGGATCAGCGAAAACGGCACGCTCAGAATGCGTGTGCCGATGTGCCAGCCCCAGTCGGTCATGACCCCGACATTCTCCGCCGCTCCTCGTTCAAGGATGCCCCATACGGTCCGATCCAGCGGGAAGTCCACACGGCTTTCGATTTCGCTTCGGAGCGCGGCGATCCGTTCCGTCGCGGTGAAATGTTGGAGCGCCAGCAGCAGCGTCGTCGCGGCCGAGACGCCAAGGGCGATGAGCGCGGCGCCCGCGCCGACGAAGACTCTCGTCGTTCGCGGCTTGAGCAGCAGATCGAACACTGTCGGCAACAGGCAGACGGGTAGAAACGCGAGGAAGAACATCTCATGCAGCAGCACGCAAAGCGGTGCGACGACGATGAGGATAGCGTTCCGAAGCAGCGGATCGCGCGTCGTCGCAATGAGCAGCGTCGCCGTCATCAGTGGAATGTCGAAGCGGCCGGCCAGATGCGCCGTATAGGTCGTCGTATAGCTCGAGGCGAAGACGGCGCAGATCATCAGTCCCGATAATGTCGAGGGCAGCGCGCTTTTCCGCACGGCGTGAACCAGCACGACTCCATAGATCGCGAGCAGCAGATAGGAGACGAGAGCGAAGACCTCGTAGTGATGGACCGGAATGTCGAGTGCCTGCGCGACGGTGCCGAAGAGGCCGCGCCTGATGAGGCCGAAATCGTAATTGAGCTGGGCTTGCGTCGCGGCGACGAGGCTCGGCTGCCGTATCCCTTTCAGGACGGCGACGACACCGGCGAAAATCGTGAAGCCCGCCCAGAACGCCCTGTCGGAGGCGAAGAGCGTCTTGAGTTTTTCCATGGATGAAGCAGGTTCAATAAGGCTGCCAGCCCGGTACCGGCGATACGCCGAAGAGCCAGAGATGCGCATAGAGCATCAGCACGAAAGCAATGAGGCTGGCGAGAATGCGCCACCAGGCATGGCGCGTGAAATGGAATTTCGTGCGGCCCGCGATCATGGCTGCGAAGGGCAGGTTCGACGTTCGCGCGGCGAAGGCGTCCCATTTGGCGCCGAGCTTGCGTTTGCGCTTTTCATCGATGGACAGCGTGCCGAGCGCGGCGAGGAGCAGGAACGTGCCGAAGAAGATGATCGAGGCCCGGTCGCCGTTGATGGCGATGTGGAGCGTCGACCAGATCATCACCGCCCAGAGAAAGGGATGCCGCGTGATATGGACGATGCCGAGCGCGTCCTGGCCTTCGGTGTCGAGCACCCCTTCCGACTTGAAGGCGGTCGGATTCGGCGTGGTGAGGCCGACCACGGCGAAAAGGAAGGCGACGAGCATCACGAGCGGTGCGAGATGGGTAAGCCAGAGAGGCGCGACCCAGTAAAGCCGGTCGGGCTGCATCACGGCTTCGTTATAGCCGATGGCGAGCCAGACGATCCCGCCGACAGAGGCAAGCGAGAAGGCGCCGAGATAAGGCCATTCGCCGACGGCGCCCACGATGACTTCGCGCAGCCTCGTCCCCGAAACGGCGAGATGGATCGCCAGAAAAAAGGCCGCCGCCGCCCACAGATTCAACATTGGATTTCCCTCCCGCAGATATAACGATGTTATATCTGGCCTTTGCCCCTCCCGATTCAAGGGCCATCCACAGCATGCCTCAATTTCCGGCCAGAACAAAAATATACCTCGGTCCATTTTTCTCTTTCGCCTCCGCCCGTCCTTCGCCAATCTCACGGGCCAGTATCGGACGGTGCGAGGGGGCGGGGATAAGTTGGGTAAGCGGCCGAATTTTCTGGTGATCGTCGCCGACGATCTCGGGTTTTCCGACATCGGCGCCTTTGGCGGCGAGATTTCGACGCCCCACCTCGATGCGCTGGCCATGGAGGGCCTGCGCCTTACCAATTTCCATTCGGCGCCCGCCTGCGCGCCGACCCGCGCTATGCTGATGACGGGAACGGATGCCCATATCGCCGGTCTCGGTACTCATGTCGAGGTGCTGCATCCGAGCCAGCGCGGCAAGCCGGGATATGAGGGTTACCTCAACGACCGCGTCGCGACGCTGCCGCAACTCCTGCGCGACGCCGGCTACCTGACGCTGATGTCCGGCAAATGGCATCTCGGCGATACGCTCGAGACGTCCCCCCATGCGCGGGGTTTCGCGCGTTCCTTCGCGTTGCTGCCCGGCGCCGCGAACCATTATGCCTCCTCGCCCAAGGCCGGTACGGGCTTCCCGCGGCAGGACACTCTCTATACGGAGGATGACCGCTTCGTCGACCTGCCGGACGATTTCTATTCCTCCGACGGATTCACGACGAAGCTCCTCGATTTCCTCGGCGAGCGCCGGCCCGGCGAGCATGGCGGCGACAAGCCCTTCTTCGCCTATCTCGCCTTTTCGGCGCCCCACTGGCCGCTTCAGGCGCCGGACGACCTCATTGCGAAATACAAGGGCCGTTACGACGCCGGTCCCGAAGCATTGCGCGAGGAACGTCTCGAACGTCTGAAGGCGCTCGGCCTCTGCGCGAAGGACATCAGGCCGCATCCGATCGTCGCCAGGAACAAACCCTGGGATGAGATGAACGACGAAGAACGCGCCCGTTCCGCCCGCGCGATGGAAGTCTATGCGGCGATGGTCGAGCGCCTCGACTGGAATGTCGGCCGCGTCGTCGACTATCTGAAAGAGACCGGCGAACTCGACGACACGCTGATCCTTTTTATGTCGGACAATGGCGCGGAAGGCGCGCTGATCGAAGCGGTCCCGGTCTTCGGTCCCTATCTCATGGATTTCATCTCGAAATATTACGACAACAGCCTCGACAATATCGGCCGTCCCAATTCCTACGTCTGGTACGGGCCGCGCTGGGCTCAGGCTTCGACCGCGCCCTCGCGTCTCTACAAGACCTATACCTCCGAAGGCGGCATCCGTGTCGTCGCTTTCGCGCGCATGCCGTCGCTGATTGCGGAGCCCGCCATCGGCCACGCTTTCTCGACGGTGATGGATGTGATGCCGACGCTTCTCGATCTGGCCGGCACGGAACATCCGGCGCCCGATTACAAGGGCCGCAACGTCGTTGCCCCGATGGGCCGCTCGCTGCTGCCCTGGCTCAAGGGCGAGACGGAGGCTGTGCATTCGAAGGACGCGGTCACCGGTTGGGAATTCTTCGGCCGTCGCGGCATCCGCAAGGGCGACTGGAAGGCGATCTGGATTCCGGCGCCCGAAGGCACCGGCGACTGGCAGCTCTACAATGTCGCAGCCGATCCCGGCGAGACCCAAGATCTCGCCGCAAGCGAAGCGGCGCGAATGGCGGAATTGCTGGCGCTCTGGGACGAATATGTCGAAACGGCGGGCGTGGTGATGGTCGACATCAGGACCTGACAATCAAAAAACGCCCGTTTTTCCACGCTTTTAGCGCCACGATTGCTTAACCGCTCGCGTGTTTATCTCGACCTGAACATACCGTCGTCTCTCTCGGAGACGGCGTCTCTACAGGTGGAGATCACATGCGCTTTCTCAGCAATGTCCAGATCGGCGCGCTTCTGAACGGCATTCTCGGCGCGCTGCTGCTGATGGTGCTCGGTTTCGTTGCGACCGAAGTTGCCGGTTCGTGGAGCGCGAAACGTCAGGCCGACGATGTCCTCGCCACCGCCCGCGTCACGCGCGATGTTTTCGAGGCGTTGCAGTCGACGCGGCTCGAACGCGGCACCACGCGTTCGGCGCTGGGGGCCGACGATGCCGCCGCCGACACGGTCACGGCTTCGATCGCGAAACAACGCGGCAAGTCCGGCGCCGCTTTTGAGAAGCTCCTCGCCGCCTGCGCCGAAAACCCCTGCAGCGAGAAGGTAAGCGCCGCCGATCTGAAGGCGCTGCTCGGCAAGCTCGTCGCGATCCGCACCGATGTCGACACGGCCCTGCATCAGCCGCTCGCCGCGCGGCCTTCGGGTCTCCGTGACAGCTGGACCGACACCGTAACCGCCGTCGTTTCGGCTCTCGAAACGCTCTCGACCGATCTCGGCACACGCGTGCGCATGGTCGATCCTGTTATTGCCGAGCAGATCACCATCAAGGACCTTGGCTACACGGTGCGGGCCGCGGCCGGCGTCGAGCGCAATGCGCTGATCGACGTCATTCAGGCAAAGACGCTGTCGCCGGTGAATGCCGCGAAGATGGCGGGCCTCATGGGCGAAATCGACGCCGCCTGGCCCTTGTTGAAGGACATGGTCGCGCGGCCCGGCGAACCCGCCGCCGTTGTCGCCGCAGTCAAGGCGGCCGAAGCTTCCTACTTCGACGATGTGCTGAAGCAGCGCGAAGCGATCAAGGAAGCCATCGCGAGCGGCCAGCCCTCGCCCGTCAGCTCGGCGGACTGGGTGAAGATCACCAACAAATCCTTCGAGACGCTGGTCGGCGTTCCGATCGCGGCGCTCGATGCCGCCATCGACCATGCCGAAGCGAGCGCAGGCACCGCGCAAAACCGCCTGACGATGAATGCCGGTCTGCTCGTCCTCGCGCTGTCGCTCGGTCTTTTCGGCGCGCTGATGATCCGTGGCCGCGTCGTGCGGCCGGTGCGCAGGCTGACGGGCGTCATGGGCGATCTTGCGCAATCGCGATGGGAAACCGCGGTGCCCTTCTCGGGCCAGGGCGACGAGATCGGCCAGATGGCGCGCGCGGTCGAGGTCTTCAAGGAAAACGGCATCGCCAACGAGCGCATGCAGGTCGAACGCGCCGAGGCGCAAGCCGAACGCGAACGCCGTCAGCAGCATGTCGAGGCGATGATCCACGACTTCGACGCCCGCGTCTCGGCAATGCTCGCCATCGTCTCGGAAGCCGCGACCGAAATAGAAGCGACCGCCCATTCGATGTCGGCCACCGCGGACGCGACCTCGCAGCGTGCGACCACCGTCGCCGCCGCAACCGAGGAAGCGTCCAACAACGTGCAGACCGTCGCCTCCGCTTCGGAAGAACTCTCGGCTTCGATCAATGAAATCTCGCGTCAGGTGCAGCAGTCGAGCGATGTTGCGGCGACTGCCGTCACGATCGCGAGCCGCACCGATGCGCAGGTGAAGGGTCTCGTCGAAGCCGCGACGAAGATCGGCAATGTCGTTCAGCTCATCAACGACATCGCCGGCCAGACCAATCTTCTCGCGCTCAATGCGACCATCGAGGCTGCCCGTGCGGGCGAGGCCGGCAAGGGCTTTGCAGTCGTTGCCGCCGAAGTGAAGACGCTTGCGACGCAGACTGCGAAAGCCACCGGCGACATCGCGGCACAGATCGATCAGATCCAGTCGGCGACGCGTGAAAGCGTGGCGTCGATCGGCGAGATCGCGCAGGTAATCCATCAGATCAGCGAGATTGCCTCGATCATCTCGGCGGCCGTCACCGAACAGGGCGCGGCGACGCAGGAGATCGCCCGCAATGTCGAGCAGGCGGCCCAGGGCACGAACGAAGTTGCGCAGAACGTCGTCGGCGTCAATCAGGCGGCGAACGAAACGGGTGCCGCCGCCCAGCAGGTGCTGACAGCGACGAGCCGGCTTTCACAACAGGCCGAGGCGCTCAACCACGACATCACCCGCTTCCTTGAAGACATGCGGGCGGCCTGAGAGGCCGCCCGTCACTTCCGTCTTGGGGTTGGATATCGCTCAGGCCTTGGTATCCACATGGGCGCCATTGCCGCTCGGCGCACCCTCTTCCGCCTTGGCGACGCCGACCCGCGCGGCGCGCAGCAGCCGGTCGCCGATCGAATAGCCCGCCTCGACGACGTGGACGACCGTGCCGGCGGGCTGGCCCGAACCCGGCACTTCGAACATGGCCTCGTGCAGATTGGCGTCGAACCGGTCGCCCGGCGCCGGCGTGATTTCCTTGATGCCGTGCCGCTCGAAGGTCGCGAGCAGCTGACGCTCGGTCATCTCGACACCTTCGATCAGCGCCTTGACGGTCGCGGGCGCGGCCTCGCGCTCTTCGGGCTTCAGTGCCGCGATGGCGCGGCGCAGATTGTCCGACACCTGCACCATATCGCGCGCGAAACTCGCCGCGCCGTAACGCGCCGCGTCGTCCTTCTCGCGCTGGGCGCGGCGGCGCACGTTTTCAGCCTCGGCGACCGCGCGCAGCACCTTGTCCTTCAATTCGGCATTTTCGGCCTGCAGCGCCGTCAGCACGGCGAAGGGATCGGGCTCGGCTTCGGCCGCGCTCTCGTCCACCTCGTTGGCAGGCTCCGGTTGCGGAGCCATGCCCATTGCTGCCGCTTCGTTTTCGTTGTTCTGGTCGCTCATACGTCTTTCCATGGGGATTTGGCGCTTCCGATGTGCGCGCTGGAACCTTGTCTGTCAACCTGTCCGCTTCGATTTGCCGCCGCCGGTGTCAGTTGATCAGGCGGCCGACGAGCTTCGCCGTATAATCGACCATCGGGATGACGCGGGCATAATTGAGCCGCGTCGGGCCGATCACGCCCAGCACGCCGACGACGCGCTGCCGCTGGTCCATATAGGGGCTGATGATCAGCGACGACCCCGACAGCGAGAAGAGCTTGTTCTCGGAGCCGATGAAGATACGTACTCCGTCGGCCTGTTCGGCAAGGCCGAGAAGCTGGACGAGTTCGCGCTTGTTCTCGATCTCGTCGAAGAGAAGCCGCACCCTTTCGAGATCTTCCATCGCATGAACGTCTTCGAGGAGCCGCGCCTGGCCCCGAACGATCAGCGATTTCGACAGGGGATCGTCGTTCTGCGCCACCTTCGAGCCGGACCATGTGGCGAGCCCCGAGGCGATGACGCGGGAGGTGAGTTCGTTGAGCTCCGCCCTTTGCGTTTCCATCTCGTTGGCGAGGATCGCCTTCGATTCCTCGAAGGTCTTGCCGCGCAGCCGCGCATTCAGATAGTTGGTCGCTTCCGCCAGCGCGGAGGGCGGCAGGCCTTTGGCGACCTCGATGACGCGGTTCTCGACTTCGCCGCCTTCGGTGACGATGACGACGAGCGCCCGGCCGGGGTCCATCGGCACGAATTCGATATGTTTCAATGAGGCGTCATATTTCGGCGCGACGACGAAGCCAGCGGCATGGCTGAGGCCCGATAGCATCTTGGAGGCCTCGTCGAGCACGTCCTCGACGCTTTTATGCTGGCCCGAGACCTGGCGCTCGATCGAGTGCCGCTCGTCCTCCGAGAGATCGCCGATTTCAAGAAGCCCGTCGACGAACATGCGAAGCCCGGCTTCCGTCGGCATGCGGCCGGCGCTGGTATGCGGCGAGAAGAGAAGCCCCAGCGCCTCGAGGTCGGACATCACATTGCGGATCGAGGCGGCCGACAGCGACATCGGAAGATGGCGCGAAAGAAAGCGCGAGCCCACGGGGTCGCCGGTCTCGAGATAGGTCTCGACGACACGGCGCAATATCTCGCGCGAGCGATCGTTGAGATCCTTGACGGCAACCATGGATGCTTCGCGTTCCTGAATTTTGTCGCAGCGGCCTTTGAATCTAGGAAGCGAGGCCGCCTGCGTCAATTCCAGCCCCTTGTAGCACAGGCTTTGCCTTTGCGGCCCGCCCGCGCTACTAAAACCGCAACCAAAGCCCGCCCGACCGGGCGCAAAACAAAAATCCGAACGGAAGAGAAGGTTCCCATGCGTCCATCCGGCCGTGCGCCTCACGAAATGAGGGCCGTCAGCCTCGAAAAAGGCGTCACCAAACATGCCGAAGGCTCCTGCCTCGTCAAATTCGGCGACACACATGTGCTCTGCACGGCGAGCCTCGAAGAGCGTGTGCCGCCCTTTCTGAAGGGCAAGGGTGCCGGCTGGGTGACGGCCGAATACGGGATGCTGCCGCGCTCGACCCATGAACGCATGCGCCGCGAAGCCGCACAGGGCAAACAGTCCGGCCGTACGCAGGAAATCCAGCGCCTGATCGGCCGTTCGCTTCGCTCCGTGGTCGACATGAAGCTCCTCGGCGAGCGCCAGATCTCGATCGATTGCGACGTGCTGCAGGCGGATGGCGGCACGCGCACGGCCTCGATCACCGGCGCCTGGGTCGCGCTCCACCAGTGCATCGAATGGATGACCGCCCGCGGCATGCTGGCGGCCTCGCCGATCAAGGATCATGTGGCGGCGATCTCCTGCGGCATCTATCGCGGCGTTCCCGTCGCCGATCTTGACTATGCCGAGGATTCCGAAGCCGACACGGATGCGAATTTCGTCATCACCGGCCGGGGCGGCATCTGCGAAATCCAGGGCACTGCGGAAGCCGAACCCTTCAGCGAGGAAGAGCTGATGAAACTTCTCGGCCTCGCCAAGACCTCCATTGCCGATCTCGTCGAACTCCAGAAGCGGGCAATCGCCTGATGACGAGGGCTTTCTCGGGCAAGACGCTGGTGGTCGCGAGCCACAATGCGGGCAAGGTGCGCGAAATTCGCGAACTGCTTGCTCCTTTCGGCATCGAAACGGTTTCGGCGGGTGACCTCGGCCTGCCCGAGCCGGAAGAGACCGGCGATACGTTCCGCGCCAATGCCGAGTTGAAGGCGCTCGCTTCGGCCAAAGCGAGCGGCAAGCCCTCGCTCGCCGACGATTCCGGCCTCTGCGTCGAGGCGCTCAATGGCGCGCCGGGCATCTATTCGGCGCGCTGGGCCGGCCCGAACAAGGACTTCGCCCATGCCATGCGCAAGGTCGAGGACGGCCTGGCCGGCAAGACTGACCGCTCCGGCCATTTCATCTGCGCGCTGGCCTTGGCTTGGCCCGACGGCCATGCCGAAACGGTCGAGGGGACCATCGGCGGTGAACTTGTGTGGCCGCCGCGCGGACAAAACGGCTTCGGCTATGATCCGATGTTCCGCCCCGAAGGCCATGACGTCACCTTCGGCGAGCTGGAGCCCGCGCGCAAACCTGCGATGTCGCACCGCGCCGACGCGTTCCGGAACCTGGTCGAGGCCAGTTCCAAGAACTGAACATCTCACCAATGGTGTCACCCCGGGCTTGTCCCGGGGGCCAGGGGCTGCA
>CAISYL010000119.1 GCA_903889655.1 uncultured Alphaproteobacteria bacterium
CTTCGCCGGCGCGGAGATCGATGGATGGATCGCGCCCGCGCTGACGGACAAGAACCCGTCTCCCGCACCCTGGACCGTGGACGAACTGCACAGCTTCCTGTCGAGCGGCGTCAGTCCGCTGCACGGAACGGCGGCGGGGCCGATGGCGCCTGTCTCGCATGGGCTCGCGGCGATGCCGGATTCCGACGTGCATGCGCTCGCGGTCTACATCGCGGATATCGACGGGGCGCAATCCCGCGAGGCATCGACCGCGCCGGCGGTCGCGCATGCGATGTCTCTGGCGCCGCTTTCGGGCGGCCAGATCGCCGATGAAGACGCGCGCCTCTACACGGTGGCCTGTGCGTCCTGCCATTACAATTCCGGCGCGGCGCCGAACCCGGCCCGGCCGGACCTCGCTTTGAATTCGGCGCTCCATCTCCCCGAGCCGACCAATCTCATCCAGGTGATCTTTCACGGCATCGGCGCGAGCGACGGCATGCCGGGCGTGGTCATGCCGGATTTTGCCAATGCGCTCAGCGACGACGATGTCGCGAAGATCGTCGCCTATCTGCGCCGCACGCGAACCGATCTTCCGCCCTGGACCGATCTCGGGACGAAGATTGCGGAGGTTCGCAAAGAGGTTGCCGCCGGTCAGTAGACCTGCCGCTGACATTGCTGTTGGGAGTTGCCCGTCATGGCCACATTTCAGATCAACGGCCGCGCCGTCACCGTCGATGTCGATAGTGATACGCCGCTTCTCTGGGTCATCCGCGACGATGTCGGTCTGACCGGCACCAAATTCGGCTGCGGCATCGGCATGTGCGGCGCCTGCACCGTTCATGTGGGCGGCCGTCCGACGCGCTCCTGCATCACGCCGGTCGGCAGCGTCGACGGCGCGGAGGTGACGACCATCGAAGGTCTCGACCCGGCCGGCCGGCATCCCCTGCAGAAGGCATGGGTCGATCTTCAGGTGCCGCAATGCGGCTACTGCCAGTCGGGCCAGATCATGCAGGCCGCCGTGCTGCTGAAGGATTTCCCCGAGCCGACCGATCAGGACATAGACGCCGTCATGGCCGGCAATCTCTGCCGTTGCATGACCTATGTTCGCATCCGTGAGGCGATCAAGCAGGCGGCAGCCGAACTGAAGGAGACGGGCGCACATGGGTAAGCTCCTTCACAACGATGCGGCGCTTGCGGCGGTGACGCGGCGCGGCTTCCTGATCGGTGCCTCGGCGGCGGGCTTCGCCTTCGGCTTCACGCGCTCGGCGCTGGCCGCAACGGCCGACGCCGCGCCCGCGGAAAGCGCCTTCGAGCCGACCATCTGGTACAGCATGGATCGCGACGGCATCGTCACGGTGAACATCATCCGTGCCGAGATGGGCCAGCATGTCGGTACGTCATGCGCGCAGATTCTCGCCGACGAGCTCGAAGTCGACTGGGCGAATGTCCGCATCAAGGCCGTCGACACAGATCCGAAATGGGGCCTCATGGTGACGGGCGGAAGCTGGTCGGTCTGGATGACCTATCCGGTCTTCAGCCATGCCGGCGCCGCGGGCCGCACCGCCCTTATCGAAGAGGGCGCGAAGCTTCTCCACACCACGCCCGACAAATGCATGGCGCGGAACGGCGCCGTCGTCGCCGGCAAGCGATCCGTCACCTATGCCGAGATCGTCCGGCGCGGCGGGCTCGCGCGGAGTTACACGGCCGACGAGCTCGACAAGATGCCGGTGAAGCCTGCCTCCGAACGCCGTTTGATCGGTCGTCAGGTGCCCGCGATCGACATTCCCTCGAAGACCGACGGAACGGCGATCTACGGCATCGACGCCAGGGTCGAAGGCATGGTCTATGCGCGGCCGAAGCTTCCCCCGACGCGCAATGGCTGCAAGGTCAAGACCATCGACGACAGCGCCGCGAAATCGGTGAAGGGTTATCTGAGCAGCCTCGCGATCGAAGACCCGTCGGATACCGTTCCCGGCTGGGTCATGGTTTTTGCGGAGAGCTATCCGGCCGCCATCCGCGCCGCCGATCTCGTCACGGTCGACTGGGATGTCGATCAGGCGTCGCTCGTTTCGGAAGCAGACATCGTCGCGCATGGCGCGCAGCAGATCGCCGATCCGAAAGGCGGCGCGCATGTCGTCGACGACAAGGGCGTCGAGGAAGCGTTCGCTGCGGCGAAGTCGACGCTCGATGCGACCTACAGGACGAGCAGCGTCCTCCATGCGCAGCTCGAGCCTGTCAACGCGCTCGCTTTCGAGAAGGACGGCATCGTCGAGATTCATACGGGCAATCAATGGCAGTCGCTGATCCTGCCGGTGCTGTCGAAAGCGCTCGCGCTTCCGCCCGAAAAGATCGTCATGCGCACCTATCTGCTCGGCGGCGGCTTCGGCCGTCGTCTCAACGGCGACTACGCGGTGCCGGCGGCGCTCGCCACCCGCGCGCTGGGCAAGCCGGTCAAGATGATCCTGACCCGCGCCGACGACATGCAGTTCGATTCGATCCGCTCGCCCTCGATCCAGACGCTGCGCATGGCTTTCGACGATGGCGGCAATGTGACCGCGATGGAACATCACGCCTCCGCCGGCTGGCCGACCCTCGTCATGGCCTCGGGCTTCATGGCAAAGGGCGCGGACGGTCAGCCCTACGACCAGTTCGCGATCGCCGGCGCCGACCACTGGTACGATGTCGGTGCGCAGCGCGTACGCGCCTTGTCGAACGACATGGCGAACCGCGCCTTCCGGCCGGGCTGGCTGCGTTCGGTCGGTCCCGGCTGGACCAACTGGGCGGTCGAAAGTTTCATGGACGAGGCGGCGCATAAACTCGGCCTCGATCCGGTCGCCTTTCGCCTGCGCATGCTGAATGGCAAGGGCCGCAATGCGGGCTCCGCACCGACCGCCGTCGGCGGCGCGCTGCGTCAGGCCGCCGTGCTCAAGCGCGCCGCGGAAAAAGGTGGCTGGGGCCAGACCATGCCGAAGGATACGGGCCTTGGTATAGCGACGACCTTCGGCCAGGAACGCGACATGCCGACCTGGGTCTCCTGCGTCGCCCGCGTCTCGGTCGACCGCAAGACCGGCTTCGTGAAACTCGAAAAGCTGACGCTGGTCGCCGATGCGGGCACGGTGGTCGATCCCGACGGCGCCCTCGCCCAGATGCAGGGCGCGGCGCTCTGGGGCGCCAGCATGGCGCTTCATGAAGGCTCGGAATTCGTGAAGGGCCGCGTCAAGGATTCCAACCTCGATACCTACACGCCGCTCCGCATGGGCGACACGCCGGACATCGAGGTCGAATTCGTCGCCAGTACGGAGCCGCCCTGCGGTCTCGGCGAACCGGCGACGACCGTCGTCGGCCCCGCCATCGGCAATGCGATCTTCGCCGCGACGGGCGCGCGCCTGCGCGACCTGCCGATCCGCCCGGCTGCGGTGCTGGAGGCGCTTCGCCAGAGCTGAGAGGGCGTGGCCCTCTAGGCCTGTGACGGCAATCCGCTCCTCCTCATCAACCGCCAGACGGAGCCGATGACGGCCACCTCGATCAGAGCCACGACGACGGCTGCGAACCAGCCGCCGCCGCTGAACATGCCGACGAAGACGAGGGAGCCGCCGACGAAATGCGCGAGGATGATCGTCGCGAACACGGTCACAAATCTGCGATAGGTCCGGCGATGACTTTCGAGATCGTCATTCATATTGACGTCGTTCGACATACTCATGCTTGACCTCCCGGGCAAGAAAGCGCACCCGGAATCCAACGAATCCGGCCGATTGCCGTTCCCGTTCTTCGATCGCTGGCATCCCGCCGAAATCTGATACTCTCCGCGCGTCGTCACCTTTCCCCAGCGGGGTCGCATGAAGTCGTTCTGGTCCTTTGCCGTTGCGTTCTGTTTTGTCGTCTTCGCCCTTCATCCGGCAAGCGCGAAAGCCGATGCTGCCGATCCCGCTGCAAAACAGATCGAGACCTTCTACGCGACGCTTGTCGACACCATGAAACGAAGCGCCTCGCTCGGTGCGAGCGGCCGTTACGATGAACTTGCCGCGACGATCGACAAGACTTTCGACCTTCCGCAGATGACCGCGCTGAGCGTCGGTCCCGATTGGGCAAGCATCTCGCCGGAAGACCGCACATCGCTGGTCGCCGCGTTCCGCCGCATGACGGTCGCGAATTATGTGGCGAATTTTGCCAGCTATGACGGTCAGGTATTTACGGTCGATCCCGCCGTTCAGACGCGTGGCGCCGATCGCATCGTCAAGAGCGAGCTCGCGCCGAAAGGCGAGACGCCCATCGCCTTCATCTATCGCATGCGCGAAAGCGGCGGCACCTGGAAGATCGTCGACATATTTCTCGACGGTTCGGTCAGCCAGATCGCGATGCGCCGTTCGGATTTCGCTGCGACGGTGCGCAGCGGCGGTCCGCTCGCCCTGGTGAAGAAGCTCAACACGCTCGCCGACAAGCTCGTCGCCGGCTGAGCCTCATCGCGTCCGCCGCGCGCGTTCGTCCAGCAATGTGAAGAGCGCCGGCAAAACGAAGAGCACGCAGACGAGAATCCACCAGAGCGAAATCAGCAGCAGCTTGCCCATGCTCGCGGTGCCGGGATGGCTCGAGAGCCACAGGCTTCCGAACGCCGATGCGGTTGTGCCCGCGCTGAAAAGAACCGCCCGCGTCAACGGTTGCTGCAGCAGATGCCGCGCGCCCGTGCGCCACGCCATCACGAAATAAATGTCGAAGGCGACGCCCATGCCGAGCAGCAGCGGCAGCGCGATCACATTGGCGAAGTTGAGCGGCATGCCGATGACGACACAGGTCGCAAGCGTCGCGAGCCCCGCAAGCAGCAGCGGTGCCAACGCCAGCGCCACATCGCGCGCGCTTCTGAGTGCGACGCCGAGGATCACGGCGATGGCGATGAAGGACCAGAGCCCCGCTTCGATGAAGGCGCCGAGAATGGTTCGTCCCGATTCCTGGATCGAGATCGGCGTGCCCGTCGCCTCGGGCGCGACGGCGCGCACCGCCGCCGTGAAGCGCTTCAGCACCGCATTGTCATTGGAATCGCCGCGCGGGAAAACCTGCAGCCGGTAGTCGCCGGCCGGTGAAATCCAGTCACGCTTCAGCTCCGGCGGGAGCGTTTCCAGCGTCACGGGCCCCGCCTGCAGCACGCCCCGGATCTGGTCGAGCATCGTGTCGAGGCCGGGGATCAGCGCGTCGCGCGCCCGCGTCCGCATGTCGGGCGTGGTGGCCGCGAGCCGGTCGAGCAGTCCGGCCAGCCGCTCGGCACTTTTACCGGCAGCCGTCACGTCATGGCTTGCGGCCGCGTGAAGCCGCGCCGCTGTCGCCGCGAGGCTCGCCACAATCTCCGCGTCGTCGGGCGCAGGCTTCACGTCGAAAGGATTGAGCACCGTGTCGAGCAGCATCGAGGCGTCGCCGATGAGCGCGAGCTTCGCCGGCTGGTCCTCCGGCACGAAGCTCCCCGCCCAGAGCACATGCGAAACCTCCGGCAACGCCTCGATGCGCGCCATCAGCGTCTTCGCCTGCGGCTCCGAAGGCGTCGCCACATCGATCGTATTGGGCGACGTATCCGGATTCCTTGTGAGGTCGAGCAACGTCGACACGGATTCGACTTTGGGACTGCGAAGGTCCAGCGGATTGAAATCGAAACCGAGGAAGGGAATGAGTGCGAGCGAGACGAGCGCGAGCCCCGCCGCCGCGCCGAGCACCGCGCGGTATCGCTTGTGGAGTTTCTCGTCGAGCGGCGCCAGCGATGCAAAGCCGACTTCGCCGGCCTCGCCCTCCGGCTTCAGCAGAAAGAGCAGGGCCGGCAACAGCGTGACGGTGAGCGCGAAGGTGACGATCATGCCGACGCCGGCGATCGCGCCGAGCTCCGCGACGCCGACATAGCTGGTCGGCAGGAAGGATAGAAACCCGGCCGCGATGGCCGCCGCCGCCAGCGTCAGCGCGCCGCCGATGCCCGTTCCCGCTTCGGCAAGCGCCGCCTCGAGCCCGCGCCCCTCATGCCGTTCGGCCCGGTAGCGCACCGAGAACTGGATACCGAAATCGACGCCGAGCCCCACGAAGAGCGCAATGAAGGCGACCGAGATCACATTGAAGGCGCCGAAGACGAGAAGCCCGAAAGCCGTCGTCGTCGCGAGCCCGACAATGATGGTGACGGTGATTGCGAGAATGAGACGGAAGGATTTGACCGCAAGCCACAGCATCAGCAGAACCGCGACTGCCATAGCGCTGGTCATCAGCCCGGCCCGTTCGGCGAGCGTGCCGAATTCCTCGTCTGTCAGCGGCACCGGGCCGGTCAAGCGGACCGTGACGCCGTTCTCCGCGGTGAGGTGGAGGTCGCGCGCCGCCTGGCGGATCGCATCCGTCGCCTGTGTGCCGGGCGTCAATTGCCCGTAGTCGAGCCTGGCCTCGATTTCGATGAAGCGGCGCAGGCTGCGCGGATCAGGCGTGCCGCCGGTCAGCATCGCCTGCCACGAGAGAAAGGCCGGCTTGCCTGCCAGCACTCTGTCGAGACAATCGGCCAGCGCCGCCATCGGCCGTTCGATCTGCGCAAGCGATGCCTGCCCGTGCTCGACGCCGGTAAGCACCGTGCCGAAACTCGTCATGATGCCGCGAAGACTCGGATCGCCGGCCAGCGCCGCCAGAAAAGGCTGCGCGTCGACGAGCCGCGCGGTCGCGGCCTTCACCTGGTCCAGCGGCAGAAAGAGCAGTCCGTTATGCTCGAAGAAGGTGCCGGCATCGGGCCGCCTGATCGAGGGGAATAGTTCTGGTTGCTTGCCGAGTGCCGCCGCGAGAGAGGCGGCGCCTTCTTCCGCCTTTTCCGGCGTCGCGCCATCGATGACGGCGAGAACGAGATTGTCGGCTTGCGGAAATTGCGTCTCGAAACGCGCCTGCTGCTTTCGCCAGCCGACATCCGCCGAGATGAGCTTCGCCGTGTCGCTGTTCATCGCGAAATGCCCGGCGGCGAACCAGCCGCAGCCGATGCCGACGAGCAATGCTCCGAGCGCGATCCAGACTGCGTGACGCACCGAGAAGGCGACGACCGTTCGGATCGATCCGGCGAGTGAGAAAATGCCGCTCGGCTGGCTCCCCGGATTGGTCATGGCGGGCTCGTCCTGCTGCTGTCACATGCGCCTGCGACCATAGCCGCGATCCGCTTTTGGCGACAGCTCCGCTAGGAGGACCTGGCCATCGCGAGGCCGCCGATGACGAGCGCGATCATGGCGGCGACCGCGCCGACGATGCCGGCCATGAAAAGCAGGAAGTCGAGCGTGTTCCAGTCGAAGCCGGTAACGCCCGTGCCGCGCCCGCCGGTCGAGGCCGAGATCGACGAGGCGACGACATTGGTCCAGCCCGCGACGACCAGCCCCCAGAAGATCACCCGTGCCGTCTTTCGCGACAGCGTGAGCGCGCCCGCCACGGCCGCGCCCGCGAGCATCAGCATGCCGTTCAGCACGCCTTCGAGATGCGCCATGTGCCAGGCGCGGATATGTTCCGCGATGCCCGTCGGCGCATCGGGCGCGAGCGAGGCCGTCACCACGGCGGCATAGGGGAGCCCCGCGATGAAACCGGCGAGCAGCACCAGCGCGCCATTGGCAATCAGAAGCCCCTGAAGTTTCTTGTCCATTCTCTCCCCCTCTTCAAAGCCTTAGGGCGAGACGTGCGGGACCGTGAGGCTCCGCACGTCTCGAGCCGCTTGCGTCATGCTTTCAAGGTGCACTTGCCGTTGTTGATGACGGTGACGTCGCGCTCCTTCAGTCGCGCGCGGAAGGACGCGATGTTGCCGTCCTTCCAGATATCGACCAGCACCGTCTCGCCAGGGAAGACCGGCGACGAAAAGCGCACGTCGAAACCGGTGATGAGCGTCGGATCGTAATTGCAGATTTCCGACGAGATGATCGCGCGGCAGGTCGTGCCATAGGTACAGAGCCCGTGCAGGATCGGCTTCGGAAAGCCGGCGGCCTTGGCGAACTCCGGATCGGCATGCAGCGGATTACGGTCGCCCGAGAGCCGGTAGAGCAGCGCCTGGTCCGGTCGCGTATCCGCCTCGACGGTGAGGTCGGGCTTGCGGTCCGGAATCTTGTGCGGTTCCGGCGCGCCTTCGCGCGGCCCGCCGAAGCCGCCGTCGCCGCGCGCGAAGATCGTCGATTGCAGCGTGCAGAGCTTGTCGCCCGACGCCTTCTCCCTGATGACGCTCTCGGTGACGATGATCGCGCCCTTGTCGGCGCCCTTGTCCCAGGCGCCGACGACGGAGCTGTCGACGCTGATCTTCGCCGCCGTCGGCAGCGGCTTGTGCAGCGTCAGCTTCTGCTCGCCATGCACGACCATCAGGAAGTTGATGCCGCCATTCGCCATCGCGCTTCCGCCCGCGCCCCAGGCGATCACCGTCGCCTGCGTCGGCACGGTCTTAAGCCCGCTTTCATAGACGAAGGGCAGCTCCTTCGCGTTCAGCGGGTCGCGCCCGAAGCCGACGCCGAGCGCATAAAGCATCGTCTCGCGGTCGCCATACTGGAATTCCTGGCCGACGGATTTCGAAGCCATGAGTTTATCGTAATCGAGCGCCATGAGCGGCCTCCCTGAGACGTGTTTTCGAGTTTGTTGGTGGTAGCAAAGCCGGAAAGGCCGCGATGCGCAACGCCCGCCGCCTCACCCCGGCATCTTCGGAAATTGCGGCAGCGCGGGATCCATATGCGCCCAGGGCTGCGCCGAGGAGGTGTAGACGATCACGCCCGGCTTCGCCCAGCTTGGATCGTCGAGCGATCCGGCCTTGACGGCCCAGACCGCGGGGTTGGATTCGATGTCGCTGAAAAGCGGCGTGCCGCAGGTCTCGCAGAACTGCCGCGTCACGTTTTTTCCCGAGTCGCCTTTGACCGTGTAGCCCTTCGGCTTGCCCTTGGTGATCGCGAGCGCGTTGCGAGCCACCAGCACGACGGCGGCGGGCTCGCCGCCCGACACATACTGGCAGTCGCGGCAATGGCAGAGCGCGACGGCGATCGGTTCGCTCGTCACTTCGTAGCGAATGGCGCCGCAAAGGCAGCCGCCTTGATAGGGTGCGGGCATGGTCTCTCTCCCTTGGCTTTTATTCTGCCGCCAGCCTAGAGCGTTCCAGGTGAAGTGGAAACCGGTTCGCCGCGGGAGCGCGGCTCACGCACGCCAAGGCTGACCTTGCGTCAGGTCACAGAGGCGGGTTGCCGTCATATCGCGGCAGGTCCGGCGCCATGGGGGCCCAGGGCTGTGCCTGTGAAACCCAGATGGTCGCGGCGGGCCTGATCCAGCTCGGATCGTCCATCGCGCCCGCGCGCAGCATGACGATTTCGGGCGCGACCGACGGTTCCCCGAACACGGGTGTTCCGCATTCGGAACAGAAACGCCGCGTCGACGGGTATCCGCTGTCGGAGATCGTCGTGTGGCCCTTGGGCGTGCCGGTCAGTTTGAAGGCCGCGCGCGGCACCATGACGACGACGGACGGCCCGCCGGCGGATTCATACTGGCAGCCGCGGCAATGGCAGAGATAGGCGGCCATCGGCTCGGCACTCACCTCGTAGCGCACCGCGCCGCATCGGCATCCGCCGCTGAAAGGGACGGGCATGATTGTCTCCCGCTCTGTACCGTCACGAACGGAAGTCTATCGCTCGCCCAGAATCTTGAACAGGCTCGTTCCGGTCATCACCATCTCTTCGCCGACCGAGAAGGTCGCCGAGACGAAGACGATCGCCCGCGTCTTGTGGTCCATCTTGGCGCGGCAGGTGACGATGTCGCCGAGCCTTGCGTCGCCGAGAAGGCTCGCCTGCAGGCTCAGCGTGACGCAGGGCCTGTCGTCCACGCCGCGCCAGGCGGCCCCGCCCATGAAGGCGTCGGCGAAGGTGAGCATCATGCCCTCATGCGCCGTGCCGTCCTCGCGCACATGCCGCGCATCGACGCGGAAGGCCGCGACCCGCGTGCCGTCTTCCTCGACCCGCTCGAAGAAGGGGCCGACATGCGCTTCGAAAGGATCGAAGAGTTCGACGGGGGCAAATCCCTCCGGCGCCGACACCTCGGCGCTGGCCTTCAGGGGCGCGCGGCCTCGCAGGCTTTGTCGGCTGCTCTCCGTCATGCGTCGGCGCGCTTCACGGCGTAGACGCCGGTGGCGCTCATCAGGATGCGGCCGCCGACGCGAAGCTCGCCCGAGATGAAGAGCACGCTGCGCGTCGCCCGCGTGATTTCCGCGCGGCCTTCGACGCGGTCGTCCTTTTCGCCGGCACTGACGAAATCGCAGTTGAGCGAAAGCGGGCGTGCATCCGCGCCGGCCTCGTTTTTCTCCGCCGCCGATTTCGCGACCTCGCCCATCACCATCGAGGCCAGCGTCATCATCATGCCGCCGTGAAGCCGGTCGCCGCCATTGAGATGCTGCGCGGCGATGTCAAAGAGGAAAACCTCGCCCTTCGCGTCATGTCCGCGAAAGACCGGCCCCGCAAAGCCGCCGAAACCTTTCGTCTGGATGGGCGTAAAGCCCGGCGGAACGTCACTCATGGGGAAACTCGCTGGCGCTGGAGGAATGGCTGGGTTCCTCTATCTAAAGGGGCGGGGCGCCCGCGGAAAGAGGCAAGAGCGCCGCTGCCTTGTTAGGATCGGTTCATGCGTCAGGCAACGTCCATCCTCACCTTCCAGACCCGTGGCCGCGGCTTCGTCGACGCGACTCCGCGCATCTCCGCCTGGGCGCAGGAGCAGGGCATGGAGGAAGGGCTTCTGACCCTGTTCATCCGTCACACATCGGCGTCCATTCTTGTTCAGGAAAATGCCGATCCCGACGTGCTGACGGACCTTGCCGACGCCCTCGGACGCCTCGCGCCCCGCGACCATCCCTATCATCACGCGACCGAAGGTCCGGACGACATGCCGGCCCATATCAAGGCTGCGCTGACCGCGACGAGCCTCGCAATCCCGTTGATCGGCGGTCATCTCGCGCTCGGAATCTGGCAGGCGATCTACCTCGTCGAGCATCGCGACCGACCCCATGCCCGCGAGATCGGCTGCCATCTGATCGGCGAATAGCTCGCTTCTCCACATAATTCATCATAATGTATGGATGTCCTCCGCCTCCGGCCGTTGACCGGACGCAAGGGAGGGGCGGGAGATTCCTCTTTCCGAACCCGTGACCCCCCGTTTATGGTGCGCCTCAATTCGCCGGGGCGCGGCCGCTCAAGAAAAACAATAAGGCCAGGCGCCGGCTCACAACCCAACCTCTTCGGGAGAACTTCATGTCGAGAGAAGCAGTCATCGTTTCCACCGCGCGTACCGGTCTTGCGAAGTCCGGCCGCGGCGGCTTCAACATGACCCATGGCGCGGCCATGGGCGGCCACGCCGTCAAGCACGCCATCGAGCGCGCCGGCATCGAGCCGGGCGAAGTCGAAGACGTCGTCATGGGCTGCGGCAATCCCGAAGGCGCGACCGGCATGAACACCGGCCGCCTCGCCGCCATCTGGGCCGGCTGCCCCGTCACCACCTCGGGCTTCACCGTCTCGCGCTTCTGCTCGTCGGGCCTGAACTCCATCGCCATCGCGGCCGGCCGCGTCATCAACGAAGACGTGCCGATCACCGTCGGCGCCGGCGTCGAGTCGATCTCGCTCGTGTCCATGCAGGGCATGAACGTGAACAACATCACCGAAGAAAAGCTGATGGCCTCCTATCCGGCCCTCTGGATGCCGATGATCGAGACCGCCGACATCGTCGCCAAGCGCTACAACGTCGCCCGCGACTACCAGGACGAATACGCGCTCCGGTCGCAGCAGCGCATCGCCGCCGCCCAGGCCGCCGGCAAGTTCAAGGACGAAATCGTCCCGATGCAGACCAAGATGAAGGTCGTGGACAAGGCGACGGGCGAAGCCAAGGTCGTCGACTACACGGTCGACAAGGACGAGTGCAACCGTCCCGACACGACGCTCGAAGGTCTCAATGGCCTGAAGCCCGTCCGCGGCGAAGGCAACTTCGTCACCGCCGGCAACGCCTCGCAGCTTTCCGACGGCGCCGCCGCCGTCGTCATCATGGAACGCAAGGAAGCCGAGAAGCGCGGCTCCGACGTGCTCGGCATTTTCCGCGGCTTCGCGGTTGCCGGTTGCGAGCCGGACGAGATGGGCATCGGCCCGGTCTTCGCCGTGCCGCGTCTCCTCGCGCGCCACGGCCTGAAGGTCGAGGACATCGACCTCTGGGAACTGAACGAAGCCTTCGCGAGCCAGTGCCTCTACAGCCGCGACCGTCTCGGCATCGACCCCGAGAAGTACAATGTCAACGGCGGCTCGATCGCCATCGGCCACCCCTTCGGCATGACCGGCGCGCGCTGCACCGGCCACATCCTGCTCGAAGCGCGTCGCCGCAAGGAAGCCGGCCAGAAGCTGAAGTATGGCGTCGTCACGATGTGCATCGGCGGCGGCATGGGCGCAGCCGGTCTGTTTGAATTCGCA
>CAISYL010000120.1 GCA_903889655.1 uncultured Alphaproteobacteria bacterium
CTTCGACTTCTCGGCCTGCCATGCGGCCGTCAGGTCCGCCGATTTCTTTTCGAGATCGGCAAGTTCCACCTCGATCTTTTCGAGCCTGTCCTTCGACGCCTCGTCCTTTTCCTTCTTCAACGCCTCGCGCTCGATCTTGAGCTGGATGACGCGCCGATCGATCTCGTCGAGCTCTTCGGGCTTTGAATCGACCTGCATGCGCAAGCGGCTCGCCGCCTCGTCCATGAGGTCGATCGCCTTGTCCGGCAGGAAACGGTCGGAGATGTAGCGATCGCTGAGCGTCGCCGCCGCGACGATCGCCGAATCGGTGATCCTCACGCCGTGATGCAGTTCATACTTTTCCTTCAATCCGCGCAGGATCGAGATCGAATCTTCGACGGTGGGCTCGTCGACGAAGATCGGCTGGAAACGCCGCGCCAGCGCCGCGTCCTTTTCGATATATTTGCGGTATTCGTCGAGTGTCGTCGCGCCCACGCAGTGAAGTTCGCCGCGGGCGAGCGCCGGCTTCAACAGGTTCGACGCATCCATCGCGCCGTCCGTCTTGCCCGCGCCGACCAGCGTATGCAATTCGTCGATGAAGAGGATGACGCCGCCTTCGCTGCTGCCGAGTTCCGACAGTACCGCCTTGAGGCGTTCCTCGAACTCGCCGCGATACTTCGCGCCGGCGATCAGCGCGCCGAGATCGAGCGAGAGCAGCCGCTTGCCACGCAGGCTTTCCGGCACGTCGCCATTGACGACGCGCAGCGCGAGACCTTCGGCGATAGCCGTCTTGCCGACGCCCGGTTCGCCGATCAGCACCGGATTGTTCTTGGTGCGCCGCGCCAGCACCTGGATGGTGCGGCGAATTTCCTCGTCACGACCGATCACCGGGTCGAGCTTGCCCGACCGCGCCTCGGCGGTGAGGTCGCGCGTATATTTCTTCAGGGCCTCATAGCCCTCTTCGGCCGACGCCGTGTCGGCCGTGCGGCCCTTGCGCACGCGCTCGATCGCTTCATTGAGCGATTGAGGGGTAACGCCCGCCGTCTTCAGGATTTTTTCCGATTCGGTGCCCGGCTCGATCAGCAGCGAGAGCAGCAACCGCTCGGCGGTGACATAACTGTCGCCGGCCTTTTTCGCGAGCTTCTCTGCCTGATCGAAGATGCGCGCCGTCTCGGGCGCGAGATAAAGCTGGCCCGCCGCAGATCCTTCGACCTTGGGAAGCTTCTTCAATACGGTCTCGACGCCGGTGAGCGCGAGTTCGGGCTTGCCGCCCGCAGCACGAATGAGCCCAGCGGCAAGGCCCTCCTCGTCGTCGAGCAGAACTTTCAGAATATGTTCGGGGGTGAAGCGCTGATGGCCGGATCGTACAGCGAGCCCCTGCGCCGACTGGATGAAGCCCCGGCTGCGATCCGTATATTTTTCCAGATCCATGTGTCGTCCTTTCAAGCACGTCTCGCGAAGCCCCGCGTCCTCGGTTAAAAGAACGCATGGCGCGTCATCGAGCGCCTTCTTTTCAACTATCGCGCAGTCTCCCTTTCGGGAGCATTGCGCTGGATCAGCCCTGCGCGAGGCGCCGGTCCGAAGCAAATATGGTGTGGCCGGTCAGCCACACAAGAGGGTGGCAATCCCGGAGTTCCGGGCTTTTCGGAGGGGCAGATGAGCAAAAAAGCGCGGATCGCCGGTCTCTATCGCTACCCACTCAAAGGGCTCACGCCCGAGCCGATGACCGAGGCGGCGCTGACCCCTCGCGAGACCATCGCCTGGGACCGGGCCTTTGCGATCGAGAACGGCTCCGCCGATTTCGATCCAGCCGCGCCGCGGCACTTTCCGAAGATCAAGTTTCTGATGCTGATGAAGAACGAGCGCCTTGCCCGGCTCCGTTCGCATTTCGACGACCGGACGACGACCATCGCGATCTCGGAAGCGGGGCGCGAGCTTGTCCGGGCCGATCTGATGACCTCGGAGGGCCGGACCGCCATCGAGACCTTCATGCGCTCCTACATGAAGGACGAACTGCGCGGCGCGCCACGCGTCGTTTACGCGCCCGGCTTTTCGCATTCGGACGTCCCGGCCAAGGTTCTTTCGATCATCAATCTCGCCAGTGTCCGTGCTCTTGAAGCGGTCATCGGCAAGCCGGTCGATCCGTTGCGCTTCCGCGCCAATGTCTATGTCGAAGGGCTCGATCCCTGGGAGGATCACGGCTGGGTCGGCAAGCCGTTTCACCTCGGCGGCGTCCGTCTCAAGGGCGCGATGGAAATCCAGCGCTGCGCCGCGACCAATGTCGACCCCGTGAGCGCCGCCCGCGACATGGACATTCCGGGCACGCTGACGCGGAGTTTCGGCCACATGAACCTCGGCCTCTATGCCGAGGTCGAGGAAGCCGGAACGATCAGACCCGGCGATACGATTTCGCTGAACTGAGCGCCGAAACGAAAACGCGCGGGACTTTCGAAATCCCGCGCGTCAAATTCTTCAATAAACCCGACCGTCAGACGGCAGGCGCCTCATCCGAATTCGACGAAGCCTCGCCGCCTTCCGAAGCGGAATGGCCTTCGCGCGGCTCGCTGTCGGCGACACCATTGCCCTCGTGACGCGGACGGCGACGGCGGTTCTGACGACGGCGCGGTGCCTCCTGCCCCGGCACGCCACCGGGGATACCCTGCGCATAGCCATCGCCACGCTCACCCTCGACGGCGATGGACGGCTGCTCCGCATCCTCCTGCTCGTCGAAACCACCTTGCGGCGGCTGCGCGACATTCGGTGCGGCGTTCGGATTGTTCTGACGCTCGCCACGGCCGTTGCCATCGCCCCGGTTCTGATTATCCCGGGCCTGGCCATCGCGTGGCTGCCCATCGCCGCGATGCTGATTGTTGTCGCCGCGCCCCTGGTCCCGACCCTGGTTGTTGTGGCGCCCGTATTGCTGCGGCTGTTGCTGCTGATGATAGGGCTGGTTCGGGAAATGCGGCTGGGGCTGCTCGGGACCGAAATCGTCCTCGTCCTCCTCCTGATCCTCATCCGGGCGGTAGCCGAGATTGTTCTGCGGACGGGGCTGGCCCTCATTCACGACCTGGGAGGCCATCAGTAACCGGTAGTAGTGCTCAGCATGCTGATAGTAGTTCTCGGCCATGACCCGGTCGCCGGCCGAAATCGCATCTCGTGCAAGCTGCTGGTACTTTTCGCAGACATGGGCCGCGGTGCCGCGGATCTTCACGTCCGGTCCATTGCTGTCATAAGCACGGTTGCCTGAGCTTTGCGGCTTGCGCCCGCGCCCACGCGATCGCTTGGAGTTGTTCTGCCCCTGCCTCATACGATCCATATCTCGCTACTGTTCATCTTGAGAGTTGTTCAAAGCATTTCCGCTTTATGCCGAACCGGGCGTTGATACGCGCGATTTCGGACGGTCGCCGACCCATGTCAGCATGCGCAATCTGCGTGGCGTACTTCCGCACCGGTCGCGCCCTCCGGCCCCGCCGGATTGGTCATGTCGGATGCTCAGAAGTTCCGGCCCCCGGCGCCTTTGCTTGCTGCCCTTGTTCTGGACCGCTTGCCGGGCGCCCGCCTCCGGGTTCACCTCAAGCTCTCTTTAAGCCGTCTCGTTCCACGGCTTGAAGAGCGAGGTGATGTGTTCCCTGGCTCAATACCCTAAGCGCAACCTAGCCCCTAAAGAGACCCATTCCAACCGTTTTCTGCGGGTTGTGGGCCGGGACTTCAACGCCGTGGCAAGGCCGCCACGATAGCCCGGGGTATACCTCCAAGATCGGGGACCACGCGGAGAACCACAAGCCCCGCCTGCAAAAAAATCTCCGTTACCGCCTCCGCCTGGCCCGCACCCAACTCGACGACCGCATGTCCGTCGGGCTTGAGAAGCGTCGGCAGCCTATGTCCCAACGCACGATAGGCGTCCAGTCCGTCGGCACCGCCGTCAAGCGCGAGAACCGGATCGAAATCGCGCACCTCTTCGTCGAGCGTCGGAATGATGGCGGCCTCGATATAGGGCGGGTTCGAGATCACGAGATCGAAACGCGTGCCGAGCCCGTCGCCCCAGCTTGCGCGACGAAACGCCGCACGAGATTCGCACCCGAGCCTTTCCGCATTGCGTGAAGCGACAACGAGCGCCGCTTCCGAAATATCGGCGCCGATGCCCGTCGCATCCCGCCGCTCATGAAGAAGCGCAATCAACAGGCAGCCTGTACCCGTGCCTATGTCGAGAATCGAGGGCGCTTCGACATCCCCAACGAGCCCGAGCGCCGCTTCGACCAAAGTCTCACTGTCGGCGCGCGGATCGAGCGTCGCGGGCGTCACCTCGAAGGTGAGACCCCAGAACTCGCGCGTACCGAGAATGCGCGAGACCGGCTCGCGCGCTAGACGCCGCGTCTCGAATTTCCGAAGCGTCTCGATCTCCGCGACGCTCAGCTCCTTTTGCGGCTCGCGGATCATGCCGATGTCGTCGCATCCGGTGGCCGCCTGCACGAGAAGACGCGCGTCGAGGTCCGGATTGTCGAAACCCGCCTGCTTGAAACGGGCGGCGAGCGCGCGATATGCGCCCTCCCGCGTCGCGGTCATGCCTCCGCCCCGAGAGTCGCGAGACGGGCTGCCTGATCTTCGGCAATGAGCGCCGAAATCAATTCGTCCAGCGCTTCGCCTTCGAGCACCTGATCGAGCTTGTGCAACGTCAGGTTGATCCGATGATCGGTGACGCGGCTCTGCGGGAAATTGTAGGTACGGATGCGCTCGGAACGATCGCCGGAACCGACCTGCCCCTTGCGGTCCGCAGCGCGCTCGCGATCGATGCGCTCGCGCTCGGCTTCATAGATGCGGGCGCGCAAAATCTGCATCGCGCGCGCCTTGTTCTTGTGCTGCGATTTCTCGTCCTGCTGCGCGACGACGATGCCCGTCGGCAGATGGGTGATGCGGACCGCGCTTTCGGTCTTGTTGACATGCTGTCCGCCGGCGCCGCTCGCACGATAGACGTCGATGCGAAGATCCTTGTCTTCGATCTGGACATCGACATCCTCGGGCTCGGGAAGTACCGCGACGGTGGCGGCCGAGGTATGGATGCGCCCGCCGGCCTCCGTCGCCGGCACACGCTGCACGCGATGAACGCCCGATTCGAACTTCAGCCGCGCGAAAGGACCCTTGCCCGAAATCTCGGCAACGATTTCCTTGTAGCCGCCGACCTCGCCCTCCGAGGCGCTGATGAGCTCGACCTTCCAGCCCTGCTTCGCGGCATAGCGCTCATACATGCGAAAAAGATCGCCGGCAAAGAGCGCCGCCTCGTCGCCGCCGGTGCCCGCGCGCACCTCAAGAATGACATTGCGCTCGTCGGCCGCATCCTTCGGCAACAGCATCAGCTGCACGTCGCGTTCGAGCGCCGGCAACTCGGCATCGAGACGATCGAGCTCTTCCCGCGCCATGCCGGCCATTTCCTTGTCGGCGAGCATGGCCCGCGCCTCGTCCCGCGCAGCCTCGGCAGCCTGCAGCTTGCGCACGCTTTCAGCGACCGGCGAAAGTTCGGCGAACTCCTTCGACAACGCGACGAAGCGTTCGCGCGGCACGTTGGAATTCATTTCGGACTGAACCGCTTCGAAACGGTCGAGCACCTTGCGCAATCTGTCCTGGGGAATCATGGGATCTCACGATCGGGAAGGGAGAAGGGAAAGCAGGCACCGCGCATTACACGCCGATAAAGCCTCGCTAATCCCCCGCGAGCGCACGCGGCTGCATGGCCGCGTCCTCGGCTGCCTTCTCTTCGAGAGCGCGGGCCGCCTCGATCTCTCTGGCTTTCTCCTCGACGAGGCCAACCAGATGCTCGACGATTTCGTCATTCCTGATCTTGTGATCGGTGAGACCGCCGAGATAGACCATGCCGGAGCCGGCGCCGCCGCCGGTGAAGCCGATGTCGGTCTGCTCCGCCTCGCCCGGCCCGTTGACGACGCAACCGATAACCGACAGCGTCATCGGCGTCGGGATATGCGCAAGCCGTTCCTCAAGGAGCTTCACCGTCTCGATGACGTTGAAACCCTGCCGCGCGCAAGACGGACAGGAAATGATCGTGACGCCGCGATGGCGCAGCCCCAGCGATTTCAGAATGTCGAAGCCGACCTTCACTTCCTCGACCGGATCGGCCGAGAGCGACACGCGGATCGTATCGCCGATACCTGCCCAGAGGAGCGAGCCGAGACCGATCGACGACTTGATCGTGCCGGACATAAGCCCGCCCGCCTCGGTCACGCCGAGATGTAAGGGACAATCGATCGCTTCCGACAGCTGCTGATAGGCGGCGACCGTCAGAAAGACATCGGAGGCCTTCACGCTGATCTTGAACTCGTGGAAATCGTGATCCTGCAGGATGCGTGCATGATCGAGCGCGCTCTCGACCATCGCTTCCGGGCAGGGCTCGCCATATTTCTCGAGGAGATCGCGTTCGAGCGAACCGGCATTGACGCCGATACGCATCGAAAGCCCGTGGTCCTTCGCCGCTTGCACGACTTCACGCACACGTGCGGCCGATCCGATATTGCCCGGATTGATGCGGAGGCACGCCGCGCCCGCTTCGGCCGCTTCGATGGCGCGTTTGTAGTGAAAATGGATGTCCGCAACGATCGGAATCTTCGTCGCCCTGACGATTTCCTTCAGCGCCTTCGTGGATTCTTCGTCGGGACAGGAGACGCGGACAATGTCGCAGCCCGCCTCCTCGATGCGGCGGATCTGCTCGATCGTCGCCTTGGCATCCGAGGTCAGCGTATTCGTCATCGTCTGGACGGTGATCGGCGCATCGCCGCCGACCGGAACGGATCCTACATGGATCTGCCGGCTCTTCCTGCGGGCTATGTCACGCCAGGGGCGGATGCTCATTTACGTATCGAAGGTCCTGCCGGGTGTCGCTCCCGGCGATATAAGGAGCCAGCTCAGCCAGCCCAATGCCTAAGCCCCATTCATAGCAGAAATGAGACGGAGGGCCAGAATCCCGTATTAGTGAGCGGCAGGTCCGACCGCGACCGCGGGGGCCGGCGCATTCGGCGCGGCAGACACGGCACCAATGGTTGGCACGGCTGGCGTTGCGGCCGCGCTCCGCTGCGGCATGGCGGCGAGAAGCTCCGCCGCGTCGAGCGGCTTGCCGGTGAGAACCAGCGTCGGCGGCCCGGCAAGACCGAGCGACGTCCCGTCGACCTGGATTTCGAAGGCGCTGGCGTCTCGGGCGACCAGAATGACGCCCGGCTTCGCCGGTGCCCGGTAACTGTCGCCGAGCGAAAGCGTCCGCTCGATCAACACATGGCCTTGCGCATCCTCAACCCTGACCCAGGCGTCGTTCTTGCGAGCGCGAATCACCACGCGGCCATCGATATTCTCACCGCCGAAAGCCTGACCGTTCGGCAGCGGCGGCAGGGCCGGCGCGAGTTCGACGGGAGCGGCAGCAGCCGGGGCCGGTTCGGCGGGCTGTTGCGGGTTCAGCGAGGCGACCTGCGTGGCCGGCGCCTCGGCCGCGACCGGCGCGGGTGCCGGCGGAACGGCGTAAACGGTGGCGGAGTCCTCCTGCGGGGCGCCGGCGCCGAGAACCTGCGACGAGGTGATGGCGCCATAGGGCCGCGTCGCGGCCGATGCCGGGTCACCGCTGAGCGTCGGACGTTCGTCGGGAGCGCCGGTCGATCCGGCCCGCGCCTCGATGCGCTCCGGCACCGGGGGAACCCGTTCGGCCATCATCTTGTCGGCAGACCGGGAAAGCAGCCAGCCACCGTAAATGCCCATGGCGACGACCAGCCCGACGATCAGGAATGTCCCGCGGGGCAGCCTCGTCTCTTCCGTTATTTCCGGAAAAGCGAGATCTTCCTTGGCTTTTTCACTCTGATCGATCTCGCTTTTGTAGCGGTCGACGACATGCGCCGGATCGAGGCCCAGATATTCGGCATAGGAGCGGACGAAGCCGATGGCATAAGCCCGGCCCGGCAGGTCGCTGTAGCGCGCCTCTTCCAGGGCTTCGAGCTGTTCGCGGCGTATACGGAGCGCATGGGCGATGGTGCGGAGATCGTCCCCCCGCCGCATCCGCGCGGAGCGGAGATCGGCGCCCACGGTATCGACCGGGAGCGGCATGTCGCTGGTGATGTCGCGCAGGTGCAACCGGCGACGTGCCTCCGATCGCTCTTCGGCCGGTGGCGTCGTTGCGTTATTCATGGCCTTGGGATCTTCCCCGAGCTGAGCCGTCCCCATATGCGCATCCATTGGCGAATCCGGTCGACCGCTGGCTGTGCCAGTTCAGGACACTTCAGACGCCGCCGCCTGAATATGCCCTAAGTCGATGCCTGCGCCCAATTTTTTCCCGGCCGAAGCGCCCCCGCTACCCACATCCGAGTGCGTAGAATAAATCAAAAGTGTTGAACAATCGCAACTCCCGATTGGTCCGAACGTACCAAAATCATTCAAAAAGGGCGTAATGCCCAAGAGCGAGGCATTCCACTCTCAGACCACGACCTGGTGCGACAGGGCGAACTCCCGGAGGTGATCGCGGACCGTCGAGACGGGAAGCGCATAGAGTTCTTCCATGAATGTCTCAAGCGCATCCGCATCGAGCGACCTCGTCATCATCTTCACAGGTCCGATCGCGGCCGGCGACATCGAGATACGCCGGAAGCCGAGCCCGACCAGCGCCATGGCCTCAAGCGGCTTTCCCGACATCTCGCCACAAAGCGTCACCGGCACGTTGTGGTCCCTGCATTTGATCACGATGAAACGCAGGAAGCTCAGAACGGCGGGGCTGAGCAGATCATAGCGGTTGGCGACACGCGGATTGCCGCGATCCGTCGCGAAGAGGAACTGCATCAGATCGTTGCTCCCCACACTGACGAAATCGACGAGCGGCAGCAACGTATCGAGCTGCCAGACGAGCGAAGGCACTTCGAGCATCGTGCCGACTTCGAGCCGAGCCGGCGCAGGCTTGCCGAATTTCGCCAGCCGCGCGAGCTCCTTGTCGACGAGCGCCCGAGCGCGCTTGAACTCCGCGACTTCCGCCACCATCGGGAACATGACGCGCAGCGAACGCCCCGCCGCCGCCGTCAACAGAGCGCGGAGCTGGTGCCGCAGCAGCGCCGGACGATCGAGGCCGATGCGGATCGCACGCCAGCCAAGCGCCGGGTTTTCTTCCTTCATCGCCGCCATGTCCATATAGGGCAGCATCTTGTCGCCGCCGATGTCGAGCGTGCGGAAGACGGTCGGCTTGTCGCCCGCGGCGTCGAGGACCGCAGAATAAAGATCGATCTGGTCCTTCAGGCTCGGCAGCTTGGCCGCCACCATGAACTGCAGCTCCGTGCGGAAAAGGCCGATGCCCTCCGCGCCTGATTCATGGAGATGCCGAAGATCGACTTGCAGGCCGGCATTGACGTAAAGATCGACCTTCGCGCCGTCGACCGTAATCGCGGGCTCGTGACGGATCGCCTCGTATTGCGCCTGCTTGCGCGCGCGGAAACGGGCCTTCTCCGAATAGGAGTCGATGATGTCCTGCGACGGGCGCACATAGACTTCGCCCATGTCGCCGTCGACGATAATCGCATCGCCCTGGTCGATATGATCGAGGATGGCTTCGGCGCGTCCGACCGTCGCGATGCCGAGCGCGCGGGCGACGATTGTCACATGCGCGTTCTGCGCGCCCTCTTCGAGCACAAGACCGCGCAGCCGCTCCTTGTCGTAGTCGAGAAGCTCGGCCGGCCCCATGTTGCGCGCGATAACGATCGCGTCGTTCGGCAGATTGCCGCTCGCCGACGAGAGCTTGATGCCGGTGAGCTGTCGCAGCAGCCGGTTCGCGAGATCGTCGAAATCGTGGAGCCGTTCGCGCAGATAAGGATCGGCGGCCCGCTGCAATCGCGCGCGCGTATCGTTCTGCACGCGTTCGACGGCGGCTTCAGCGGTGAGACCCGTACGCACGGCCTCGCTCATGCGCTGCAGCCAACCGCGATCGTTGGCGAACATGCGATAGGCCTGCAGTACCTCGCGATGCTCGCCGGCATGGGAAAGGTCTTCCGTCTCCAGCATGTCGTCGATCGAACCGCGCAGCTCGTAAACCGCCTGTTCGAGACGATTGAGCTCGATGTCGACGTCCTCGGCGATCAGCTTCGTCACATGGACGCGCGGCTCGTGAAGCACTGCATGCCCGAGCGCGATGCCTTCCGAGAAGGAACCGCCCATCATGTGGAATGGGCGCCGCCGCGCCGTTGTCGGCTCGTCGAGCTCCTGCAGATTGATGAGATCGCCGGCGGCCACGACTTCGGCGAGGACCATCGCCACCGTCTGCAGCGCCTCGACTTCTTCTTCGGTGTAGTTGCGCTTGGTGCGGTTCTGGACGACGAGAACGCCGACGACGCGACCGGCGCGCAGGATCGGCACGCCCATCAGCGACTTGTAGACTTCTTCGCCCGTTTCCGGCCGATAGGCGAAACCCGGATGCGACTGCGCATCGGCAAGATTGAGCGGACGGGCATGCGCGGCGATGTCGCCGACGAGACCCTCGCCGACTTTCAGCCGCGTCTTGTGGACGGCGGTCGGCTTCAGACCTTCGGTGGCGAAAAGTTCGAGTTCGCGCGTCGGCCTCATCAGATAGACCGAGCACACTTCCGCGACCATGTTGGCCGCGATCAGAACGACGATCCTGTCGAGCCGCTTCTGCGCCGCTTGCGGCTCCGCCATGACCTCGCGCAGCCTGCGGAGCAAGACGCGGGGACCACCGACGGAGCCCGCCATCAGTTCGTGTCCCTTTTGCAGCCGCCCGCGCGGCGCGCGAACTTGCGGCGGCGCGCGGGCGCCGCCGGAAGCTTCGCGGCCATCTGGCCGGCGTGAGCGAGCGAAAGGTTCACATGATCTCCGTTATTCGCCGTCGAGCCCATAAGCCGTGTGAAGCGCGCGCACGGCCAGTTCAGTATACTCCGACGCGATCAGCACGCTCACCTTGATCTCGGAGGTGGTGATGGCAAGGATATTGATCCCCTTGTCGGCGAGCGTCTTGAACATCGTCTTCGCGACGCCGGTATGGCTGCGCATGCCGATGCCGATGATCGAGACCTTGACGACATTCGTATCGGTCCGGACTTCCTTGCAGCCGATTTCGGCCTGCGCCTTGCGGATCACGTCTTCGGCGCGGGCGAGTTCGGCCTGCGGCACGGTGAACGTGATGTCCGTGCTCTTTCCGTCGTCCGACAGGTTCTGGATGATCATGTCGACATTGAGGGAATTGTCGGCGAGAGGCCCGAAGACCCTTGCGGCGACCCCCGGCTTGTCCTCGACCTTGACGAGCGTCACCTTGGCCTCGTCTTTCGAATAGGCGATGCCGCTTACGACCTGTTGTTCCACGATTTCTTCCTCGTCGCATACGAGTGTGCCGGGACCGGTTGCCTCAGGCCCGTTGCCCTGGGGAGCGTCGGGCGCATCGAAGCTCGAGCGAACCTGAAGGCGCACTCGATAGACCATGGCGAGCTCTACGGAACGGGTCTGGAGAACCTTGGCGCCGAGCGACGCCATCTCCAGCATCTCCTCATAACTGATTTTATCAAGCTTTCGGGCCTTCGCAACGACGCGCGGGTCCGTCGTATAGACGCCGTCGACATCGGTATAGATGTCGCAGCGGTCGGCCTTGATCGCGGCTGCGATGGCAACGGCGCTGGTATCGGAGCCGCCACGGCCCAGCGTCGTGATTCTGTTGTCGGGTCCAAGCCCCTGGAAACCGGCGATGACGGCGACCTGCCCTTCGCCGAAGCGACGGACGATCTCGTCTCCGTTGATCTCCTGAATGCGCGCCGCGCCATGCGCATTGTCGGTGCGGATCGGAATCTGCCAGCCGAGCCAGGAGCGCGCCGGAATGCCGATGCGCTGCAATTCGATGGCCAGGAGGCCGACCGTCACCTGCTCGCCGGTCGCAACGATGGTGTCGTATTCGCGCGCGTCATGCAGCGGCGCGGTCTCGCGCGCCCAGGCGACGAGCTGATTCGTCGTGCCGGACATCGCGGAGACGACGACCGCCACCTCATGGCCGGCATCGACCTCACGCTTGACGTGCTGCGCGACGTTGCGGATGCGGGCGATGTCGGCCACCGATGTTCCGCCGAATTTCATGACCAGTCTGGCCATCTCGAAGTCCCAATCTTGGAGGCAAAGCCCCTGTACCTATGCGCACACCCGTTCCGGCCGCCCCGCTGGACCCAAGCCATGCGGACGCCCTATATCATGTCGCGAGTGGGGTGGACCTGATGCCGAACCGGGCCGCGCCCATACATACTCGGATGGCACTGGCCTCGCAACCGGGCCAGCGCGAAGATCGACGTCCCGCATTGCCGCACCTGCGAAGGGATTTTTATGCCGTCTTTATTTACCGACCCGACCGAACCTTCCGGCGGCACCGTCGATCCGGACGAGATCGCCCGCTTCTCGGCAATGGCCGCCGAATGGTGGGACCCGCTGGGCAAGTTCCGGCCGCTGCACAAGTTCAATCCTGTCCGGCTGACTTACGTCCGCGAACGCGTCTGCGCCCATTTCAGCCGCGATCCGAAGACCATCCGTCCCTTCGAAGGCTTGCGCCTTCTCGACATCGGTTGCGGCGGCGGCCTCCTGTCCGAACCCATGCGGCGGTTGGGCGCGGCGGTCATGGGCGCCGATGCCGGCGCGAAGAACATCGCGACCGCCTCGGTCCATGCCCACGAACAAGGCCTCGACATCGATTATCGCTGCACCACGGCGGAAGCGCTCGCGGAGGCGGGCGAAAAATTCGACGTTATTCTTAATATGGAGGTAATCGAGCATGTCGCGGACCGCGATGCCTTCCTGAAAGCTTGCGCGGCCATGCTGAAGCCGGGCGGCCTGATGATCGTCGCAACGCTCAATCGCACCGTGAAAGCACTCGGCCTCGCCGTCATCGGCGCGGAATATGTACTCGGCTGGCTACCGCGCGGGACGCATGACTGGTCGAAATTCGTGACGCCCGATGAGATGCGCCAGGGGCTCGTCGATGCCGGGCTCGATGTCGGCGCCATGACGGGCGTCGCCTACAATCCCGTTTCCGACAGCTGGTCGCTCTCGCGCGACATGGGCGTCAACTACATGGCGCTCGCGACGAAACCCGCCGGATCATCTCCGAAGGGTAGCGATCGCTAGTGTCTTGACGCCAAAACCGCGCCTCGCCATTGTCGCCCGACCGACACGAACGGGGAGAGCAGGCATGACGAGGGCATGGAAAGCGGTCGCGACCGCCGCATTGTTGGGACTGGCTCTCATGGCCTGCGACCAGAAAAAACAGGCGAGCGAACCCGTAACGCTCGATACCCGCCTCGGCGAAATCTACAGCCACACCTGCCAGACCTGCCACGAGAATGCCGAGACGGGTGCCCCGCTGGCCCATGACGAGGCCGCGTGGAAGCCGCGCCTCGCGCAAGGGGACGAGGTTCTCCACGATCACATCGTCAACGGCTACAAAGGCATGCCGCCGCTCGGCCAATGTATCGAATGTTCGGAAGACGATCTGATGACGCTGATGCGCTTCATGTCGTCGCCCGCCGCGAACAAAAAGAATTGAAGGGGAAGCGACCCATGAACAGCTCGCGCCGCAATCTGCTGAAGCTCGCAACCGCTGCCAGCGCGCTCGCCGCGACCGGCACCATCCCCGCCATTATCGAAAAAGCATTTGCCGCCGACGACGTGACGCCCGCCGCATCGAAGCCGCTGCCCTGGCACAACTGGTCGGGCGGGCAGAGCTGCAACCCCGTCGCCCGCGCCGCACCCGCGAACGAGGCAGAACTCGCCGACCTCCTGAAGAAGACACCGACACCCATTCGGGCCGTCGGCGCCGGACATTCCTTCTCCGGCCTCGTGCCGACCGATGGCACGCTGCTGACGCTCGACCGCATGTCCGGCGTGATCGACCACGATCCGGCGACGCATCAGGCGAGCGTCTGGGCCGGCACGCGGCTCGGTGCGATGGGCGACGCGCTCGCCAAACGCGGCCTTGCCCTCGACAACATGCCCGACATCAACAAGCAATCACTGGCCGGCGCCATCTCCACCTCGACGCATGGCACCGGTGTCGACATCGGCTCGCTATCAACTTTCGTGCAGGGTCTCACCCTCGTCACCGCGTCGGGCGACATTATCGACTGCGACGCGACGACGAAGCCCGACATCTTCAACGCCGCCCGAGTCTCCATCGGCTCGCTCGGCATGATCACGAAAGTCCGTCTTCAGGCGCGGCCGCTCTACAAGCTGAAGCGCCGCACATGGATCGCGCCGATCGACGAGATGCTCGAACAGATACCGGACCTCGAAGCGAAGAACCGCAACTTCGAATTCTATTACATCCCCTTTTCCGGCATGGCGCTCGGCATCATCAACAACGAAACCGACGAGCCGGAAACGCCGACCCCCGTCAACGAGGACGATGACGGGCTGCGCGAACTGAAGATGCTGGAAGACTGGCTCGGCTGGGCGCCGTCATTGCGCCGCTGGGCGATCCAGAAGGCGCTGGGCGGCAGGCCGGCGGAAGAACGCGTCGACTATTCGCACAAAACGCTTTCGACCGAACGCGGCGTGCGCTTCAACGAGATGGAATATCACCTGCCGCGTGAGGTCGCGCCAGCCGCGCTGCGCGAGATCATCGACACGATCGAGAAAAACAACATCAAGGTCTTCTTCCCGATCGAATTCCGCACCATCGCACCCGACGACATCTGGCTGAGCCCCTTCTATCAGCGCAAGACCTGCTCGATCGCGGTCCACCAGTTCCACGAATGGGATTACCATCCCTACTTCGCCGCGATCGAACCGATCTACCGCAAGCATGAAGGCCGCCCGCATTGGGGCAAGCTCAACACGCTGACGGCGAAGGATTTCGAAACGCTCTATCCGAAGTGGGAGGATTTTCTGGAGGTGCGTGAGGAACTCGACCCGGAAGGCAAGTTCCTCAATCCCTATCTGAAGAAGGTGTTCGGGGTCGCCTGACTAGTTC
>CAISYL010000121.1 GCA_903889655.1 uncultured Alphaproteobacteria bacterium
AGTTCCGCAGCCGGAGTTTCCGGCTGCGGAACGGTACTTTCACGCGCCGCGCATCGCGTGCAATCATCCGACCCGCCGGATTCGTGCCGGACAGAAACTTCTGGGGAGATGAAAATGCGCACTTTCTTTTTGACGGCTGTTGCGTTGGTTGCGTTCACCGGTACGGCCCTCGCGGGCGATCCTCTGGCCAGCTACTACGGCAACACGGTCGTGCTCTCGAACCCGAAGACGGGCGATATGCAGGCTTTCGTCAATCAGGACGGGAGCTATTCGACCAAATTTGCCGATGGAAAGATGGTGAGCGGCACCTGGGCGGTGGCGGGCGATCAGACCTGCTACACGCAGACAAACCCGGCACCCGCCGCGGACGCCAAGCCCTTCTGCGCGGCGAATGCGGACCACAAGGTCGGCGACAGCTGGAAGGTCGCGGCTGCGGACGGGACCGAAACGACGATCACGATCAAGGCGGGCCGCTGAGGATTTAACAGACAGCGGAAAAACCAAGATGTCGTCCCGGAGTTTATTTCCGGGACGACATTGAATTTATAGAGAGGCTACTCGACTGAAATCGTCGGCGCCTTGCGTGCATTCGCGCCGAGCGCCTTGTCGATATGTTCGCCGACGCGCCGCGCGATCTCGATGAAGACTTTCGCTTCCTCGCTCTCGGGAGCCGTCGCGACGATGGGCGTGCCGGCGTCGGAGGTCTCGCGCACCGACATGTGGAGCGGCACTTCGCCGAGGAAATCGCAGCCGAGCGTTTCCGCCATGCGCCGTGCGCCGCCCTGGCCGAAGATGTAGGATTTCTCGCCCGTGCCGGGACTGACGAAATAAGCCATATTTTCGACGATGCCGAAGACCGGCACATGCGTCTTCTCGAACATCGCGAAGCCCTTGCGCGCGTCGATCAGCGCGATCTCCTGCGGCGTCGAGACGACGACGGCGCCGGTAAGCGGCACGCGCTGCGCCATGGTGAGCTGCGCGTCGCCGGTGCCGGGCGGCATGTCGACGATCAGCACATCGAGTTCGCCCCATTCGGTGTCGCCGAGCATCTGCGTCAGTGCCGATTGAACCATCGGCCCGCGCCAGATGGCGGCCGTGTCTTCCGGCACGAGATAGCCGATCGACATCGTCTTGAGGCCGTAATTGGTCTTGGGTCTCAGCTTCTTCTCTTCGGTGACTTCGGGCTTGCCGGTAAGGCCGAGCATGCGAGGGATCGAGGGGCCGTAGACATCCGCATCGAGAAGGCCGACCCGCCGGCCGAGTTTCAGGAGACCGAGCGCGAGATTGACCGCGACAGTCGACTTGCCGACGCCGCCCTTGCCGCTGGCGACTGCGACGATGGCCGCGACACCGGGCACGTTGAGCTGCCCGCCTTGCGGCGCCGCCTTGCGCGGCGCTTCGGCGTGTGAATGTTCCGCATGGGAATGCCCGGCATGAGAGGGCGCGGAGCGCGCCGCCGGCTGGTCGCGATGGGCCGTCAGCACGGCGGTGACGCTGAGTACGCCGGGAAGCTTGCGCACGATGTCTTCGCACTGCCGGCGCAGAGGCTCGGAGGAGGGCCCGCGCTCGGGTGCGACCTCGATGCTGAAACCGACATGTCCGTCACGGAGAACGAGGCCCTGAACGAGGCCGGCGGAAACGACGTCCTTGCCGCTCACGGGATCTGTGACGCCGGTGAGCGCCTCGATGATGTCGTCTTTTGTTGCGCGGCTCATGACTTGTCTTGGTCCATCCGAATGCCCATGTCTCAGGGCTTATGGGCACGCTAGGTCGCGGCCAGAGAGCAGGGCGCGCGTTGCGCCTGAGGGGTGAGTGTCATATAAACCCCGGTAAGAACAAAACCAACAGCGACAACTTTCCCCACGCGAAGGAACCTTGATGCCCTGGAGCAATCAGAACGGCGGCGGCGGCTGGCAGGGCGGCGGAGGTGGCAATCGGGGACCATGGGGCCAGGGCCCTTCGGGCGGCGGAAAGCAGCCCCCGGACCTCGACGAACTGATCCGGCGGGGACAAGACAAGATCCGTGAGATTCTTCCCGGTGGAACTGGCGGCATGCGCGGCCCCGGCCTCATACTCGGGCTCATCATCGTCATTCTGCTGGCGGTCAGCTGCTTCTTCCGTGTCGACACGGACCAGCAGGGCCTGGTGCTGCGCTTCGGCGAATTCGTGCGCATCGAGCAGCCCGGTCTGCACATGAAGCTTCCCTATCCGATCGAAACCGTGCTGACGCCGACCGTCACGCGCATCAAGAACGTCGATGTGGGTGTGAGCGAAGGCGGTACGCCGGTTCCGGCCGAAAGCCTGATGCTGACGGGCGACGAGAACATCGCCGATATCAGCTTCACGGTGCTCTGGCGCATCAGCGACGCGAAGGCCTATCTCTTCAACATCGACAATGCCGACGTCGCGGTCAAAGCGGTGGCGGAGAGCGCGATGCGTGAAGTGGTCGGACAGTCCGATATCGACATATTGCAGACGACGGGCCGCAACGATGCGCAGCAGAAGGTGCGTGCGCTGATGCAGTCGGCGCTCGATTCCTACGGCGCAGGCGTCCAGGTCATCGAAGTGCAATTGAAGAATGTCGATCCGCCCTCGGCCGTCATCGACGCCTTCCGCGACGTGCAGGCGGCGCGCACCGATCAGGAGCGGATGCAGAACGAAGCCACGACATACGCAAATACCGTCGTGCCGAAGGCGCGTGGCCAGGCGGCGCAGATCACCCAGGCTGCCGAAGCCTATCGCGAACAGATCGTCGCGCAGGCGGAAGGCGAGGCGAAACGCTTCGTGCTGATCTATGACGAGTACAAGAAGGCGAAGGAAGTCACGCGGCACCGCATGTATCTGGAAACGATGGAAGACGTGCTCGGCGGAATCAACAAGGTGATCGTCGACAAGGGCGGCTCGAGCGGCGTGTTGCCTTATCTTCCTCTCTCCGGTCTGAAACCCATCCCGGTGGCGCCGAGTGTTTCGTCGTCTCCCTCTTCGCAGTCCGACAGCTCGTCCACGCCGTCGGCCACCACCGACACGGGGGACCGGCCATGAACAGATCCGTCGGCATCGGTGCGGGCATTGCGATCGTTATCGCGCTCGTTATCGGCTATTCGTCGCTCTACACGGTCGATATGACGCAGCAGGCAATCGTGCTGCAGTTCGGCGATCCGCGCGGAGAACCCGTCACGGAACCGGGGCTGCATGTGAAGCTGCCCTTCGTCCAGAACGTCGTCTATATCGACAAGCGCGTGCTGAATTTCGAGACGCCGTCGGACGAGGGTGAAGTCATCGCCAAGGACCGCAAGCGTCTCGTCGTCGATGCCTTCGCGCGCTACCGCATCGTCGACGCGTTGAAGTTCTATCGCGCGGTCGGCGATCCGAGCCAGACCGAAGCGAGGCTCCAGCCGATCTTCGTCTCGTCGTTGCGCAACGTCGTCGGCGACAACACGCTCGAGGCGCTGGTGCGGGACAATCGCTCGGGCCTCATGCGCAAGATCAGGGATTCCTTCAGCGCAGTCGCCCGCGACTACGGCATCCAGATCATCGATGTGCGCATCCGGCGCGCCGATCTGCCGTCGGCCAACAGCCAGGCGATCTATCGCCGCATGCAGACCGAACGCGAGCGGGAAGCCGCCGAGCTGAGAGCGCAGGGCCAGGAGCAGGCGCAGCGCATCCGCAGCAAGGCCGACCGCGACGTCACCGTGCTGCTGGCCGATGCCGAGCGCGACGGGCAGATCGCCCGCGGCGAAGGCGACGCGCAGAAGAACAAGATCTATGCCGACGCCTTCGGGCAGGATCCCGAATTCTTCGCCTTCTATCGCTCGATGCAGGCTTACAAGACGAGCCTGAAGGGCGACAGTACGACCATGGTCGTGGCGCCGGATTCCGAGTTCTTCAGCTATTTCGGCAACGAGGCTGGCGCGGCGAAGCGCTGAGGAGGCGGATGTGACCGAGCTGTTCTCCGCCATGGGCCTCGTGCTGGCGATCGAGGGCGCGCTTTATGCGGCCTTTCCCGGCCTGATGCGCCGCGCCTTGGCATCGATCGGGACGCAGCCGGACAGCACCCTGAGAAGCTCCGGCATGCTTGCGCTCATTGCCGGGGTTGTGGTCGTCTGGCTGGTACGGGGATAGCCGGTCGGGATCGGCCTTCCCGCGGTATTTGAATGAGGAGCGGCGGTCGAATGCGGCGAGTTGGATTTCTGGTGAGCTTGTGGGTTCGGGCGGGCTTTCTGGCACTGCTGATCGCCATAGGTTCGGCCGCGCCCGTTCAGGCGCGCATGGTGCCGCAGAGCCTTGCCGAGCTTGCCGCCACTCTCTCGCCGGCCGTCGTCAACATCTCGACCACCCAGACCGTCACCGGCACAGGGGATGAAGGGTCGGACGACCAGGGCGACGAGGATAACGGCCAGGACAATGGCGGTCAGGGCGACGACGACAGCGGCGGCGATGGCGACGGCGATTCGCCCAACCCCTTCGGCCAGGAAGCCCCCGCGACGCCCGGTCAGCCTGAAAAGGTGCAGTCGCTCGGCTCAGGTTTCGTGGTCGACGCGACCGGCATCATTCTCACCAATAATCATGTGATCGACGGCGCCGACAAGATCGACGTGACCTTCGCCGATGGCACGACGCTGCCGGCGAAGCTGAAGGGGCGTGACGAGAAGACCGACATCGCCGTCCTCAAGGTCGATACCAAGATGCCGCTGCCTTACGTGAAGCTCGGCGACTCGAACAGGATGCGCGTCGGCGACTGGGTGATGGCGATCGGCAATCCCTTCGGCCTCGGCGGCACTGTGACGGCAGGCATCGTCTCGGCGCTCAACCGCGACATCCATGCCGGCAACTACGACGATTTCATCCAGACCGACGCCGCGATCAATCGCGGTAATTCCGGCGGCCCGCTCTTCAACCTCGCGGGCGAGGTGATCGGCATGAACACGGCGATCATCTCGCCGTCGGGCGAATCCGTCGGCATCGGCTTTGCGACGCCTTCCAGCACCATCGCGCCGGTGCTGGCACAGATCGTCAAATACGGCGAAATCCGCCGCGGCTGGATCGGTGTGCGCATCCAGTCCGTGACGCCGGAAATCGCCTCGACGCTCGGCTTGCCGGAAGCGCATGGCGCGCTGGTCGCGGGTGTCGCGCCGGGCGGCCCGGCGGAGGCTGCCGGTCTCGAAACCGGCGATCTGGTCGTCGGCTTCGACGGCCATCCGATCCATGAAATGCGCGACCTGCCGCGCATCGTCGCCGAAACCGACATCGGCAAGGAAGCCGAGATCGACGTCATTCGCGGCGGCAAGGAAAAGAGCCTGAAGATCAAGGTCGGCCGCCTTGCCGGCGAGGCCCCGGACAACAAGGCCAAGGCCGTGAAGAAGCCGCCCGTGATGGAGAAGACGCAGGCGCTCGGCCTCGATCTGGTCGCGATCACGCCGGACCTGCGCGATCACTTCAAACTCGGCGCCGATGCGAAGGGTGTTCTCGTTGCCGATGTCGAACCGTCGAGCGATGCCGCCGACAAGGGCATCCGTCCGGGCGATATCATCATCCGCGTCGGGCAATCGGATGTGCAGACGCCGAAGCAGGTTCTCGCCGCCATCGCCGTCGAGAAGAAGGCGGGCCGCAGCTCCGTGCTGCTGCGCCTCCTGAGCGGCGGCGCGCCGCGCTTCGTGGCATTGCCGTTGAAGTAGCTAGCCGGCGATCTCTTCCCGTCGATAGCCCTGCAAATAAAGCAGGGCCGTGAGGTCGCCGTGGTCGATGCGCGCATCAGCGGCTTCGGCGACGACGGGTTTGGCGTGGAAGGCGACGCCGAGGCCCGCTTCCTCGATCATGCCGAGATCATTAGCGCCGTCGCCGACAGCCATCGTCGCATGGGGTGCGAGTTTCAATTCGTCGCGCAGGTTCACGAGGGACTCGATCTTCGCATAGCGGCCGAGGATCGGTTCGCCGACCTCGCCGGTGAGCGCGCCATCGGCGAAGATCAGCGTGTTGGCGCGATTGAGATTGAAACCGACGGCCGCGGCGACCTTCTCGGTGAAGAAGGTGAAGCCGCCCGAGACGAGGGCGCAGGTCGCGCCGTTCGCGCGCATCGTCCTGACGAGGGCGCGGCCGCCCGGCGTCTCGACGATGCGTTCGCGATAGACCTTTTCGAGTGCGGCGAGGGGAAGCCCCTTCAGAAGTCCGACGCGTTCCTTCAGCGCCGGCTCGAAGGCGATCTCGCCGCGCATGGCGCGCTCCGTGATCGCTGAAATGCGGTCCTTGATCCCGAGCTCGGCGGCGAGCTCGTCGATGCATTCCTGCTGGATGATCGTCGAGTCCATGTCCGCGACGAGGAGGCCTTTCCTGCGGGTGCCGGCCGTCTGCACGGCGAGGTCTATCCCGGCGCCGGAAAGCTTCGCCCGGATGGCAGCCTCGATGGCTTTGCCGTCTTCGGCCTCGAAGCCGATATCGCAGGCAAGGCCCGGCGCGAGCCAGTCCGGTGCTCCGGGCGAGGGCAGGAGGGCGATCGCGCCCGCGATATGTGCGTCGCCAAGGGCCGTGGTGCTGTTGCCGATCAGGGTGAGGGTGTATTTCATCGGGCGCATAACCGGAGAAAGAGGCGATCTTGAGCGAGGCGCTCACGACCAAAGGCGCGATCCTTATTGCAGGGCCGACCGCGAGCGGCAAGTCCGCGCTGGCGCTTGCCATGGCCGAGCGGCTGGGCGGCGAGATCGTCAACGCGGACTCGATGCAGGTCTATCGCGAGCTGCGGGTGCTGACGGCAAGGCCGTCGCCCGAGGAGGAGGCTCGCGCGCCGCATCACCTTTACGGCGTATTGTCGGGCGCAGAACTCTGCTCGGCGGGCCGCTGGTCGCGCATGGCGGTCGAGGCCATCGCCGGCATCGAGGCGCGGGGGGCCGTGCCGATCGTCGTCGGCGGGACGGGGCTCTATTTCAAGGCGCTGATCGAGGGCTTCTCGCCCATTCCGCCGGTCCCAGCCGATATCCGCGAGGCCGTGCGGGCCGAGGTTGCCGCCGCCGGCGAGGGCGCCCACGCGCTGCTCGCCGAAGCGGACCCGGCGCTCGCCGAGGTGATCCGGCCCTCGGACCGGCAGCGCATCGCCCGCGGCATCGAGGTGGCGCGCGGAACGGGAAGGCCGCTCAGCCAGTGGCACGCCGAGCCTCGTGCGCCCCTTCTGAAGGGAAACGTCGCCAAAATCGTGCTGGCGCCCGACCGCGCCTGGCTCCGGGCGAGGTGCGATGCCCGGTTCGAGGCGATGGTGGAGAAGGGGGCCATCGAAGAAGCGCGCGGTCTTGCGGCTCAGAACTTCGCGCCGGATCTCCCCGTCATGAAGTCTCTCGGTTTGCGCCCGCTCATCGACTATGCGGCTGGAAAGATTGAGCTTTCGGAAGCGGTAAAACTCGGGCAGGCGGAGACCCGCGCCTATGCCAAACGGCAGGAAACCTGGCTACGGACTCAGATGATTGCGTGGGAACGCTTCAGTGAGCAAGATTCGGAAAGTCTTAAGGCAAAAATCTTTGCATTTATTGACGATTTGGGGTTGACCCGTCGATAAGCCGCCGCTAGGTTGCCCGCGCTTTGGAGAGCAAGGCTTTTGCGCATGCCCCGCTTATGGCGGGGCATGACGTTTTGAGGCCTCTTGCCGTCTTGTCTCCGCGCGTTTGTATGGAAGGAAGAAATCATGGCCGCCCAGGAACTGACAGGCGCCGAAATCGTCATCAAGGCTCTGGTCGACCAGGGCGTGGACACCATTTTCGGCTATCCGGGCGGTGCGGTGCTTCCGATCTATGACGCGCTTTTCCAGCAGAACAAGATCCGCCACATCCTCGTCCGCCACGAGCAGGGCGCCGTCCACGCGGCGGAAGGCTATGCGCGCTCGACGGGCAAGCCCGGCGTCGTTCTGGTGACCTCCGGCCCCGGCGCGACCAACGCCGTCACGGGCCTCACCGACGCGCTGATGGATTCGATTCCGCTCGTCTGCCTGACGGGGCAGGTCGCGACGCATCTGATCGGCAACGACGCCTTTCAGGAATGCGACACGGTCGGCATCACGCGGCCCTGCACGAAGCACAACTGGCTCGTCAATTCGGCGAAGGAGCTGACGCGCGTCATGCACGAGGCCTTCTACGTCGCGACAAACGGCCGTCCCGGCCCGGTCGTCATCGACATCCCGAAGGACGTGCAGTTCCAGAAGGCCGAATATGTCGGCCCGCAGAATGTCGTCCACAAGACCTATCGCCCCAAGGTGAAAGGCGATGTCGAGGCGATCAAGGCCGCCGTCGACCTGATCGCAACGGCGAAGAAGCCGATCTTCTACACCGGCGGCGGCATCATCAATTCGGGCCCGCTGGCGAGCCAGCTGCTGCGCGAATTCGTCAAGCTGACGGGCTTTCCGATCACCTCGACGCTGATGGGCCTCGGCGCTTTTCCGGCCTCGGACAAGCAGTGGCTCGGCATGCTCGGCATGCACGGCACCTACGAAGCCAACAATGCGATGCATGACTGCGACGTCATGATCAATATCGGCGCGCGTTTCGACGATCGCGTGACCGGCCGCATCGATGCCTTCGCGCCGAACTCGAAGAAGATCCACATCGACATCGACGCCTCGTCGATCAACAAGATCATCCATGTCGATGTCGGCATCATCGGCGATGCCGCGCATGTGCTCGAAGACATGATCCGCATCTGGAAGGCGAAGGCCGTCAAGATCGACAAGGCGGCGCTCGCCGACTGGTGGAAAGAGATCGACGGATGGCGCGGCCGGCGCTCGCTCGACTACAAGAAGTCCGACGAGATCATCAAGCCGCAATACGCGGTGCAGCGCCTGCACGAGCTGACCAAGGATCGCGACACCTACATCACGACCGAAGTCGGCCAGCATCAGATGTGGGCGGCGCAGCACTTCCATTTCGAAAAGCCGAACCACTGGATGACGTCGGGCGGCCTCGGCACGATGGGCTACGGCCTGCCGGCCGCCGTCGGCGTGCAGATCGCACATCCGGACGCGCTCGTCATCGACATCGCGGGCGAAGCCTCGGTGCAGATGACGATGCAGGAAATCTCGACGGCGGTGCAGTTCATGCTGCCGATCAAGATCTTCATCCTGAACAACGAATATATGGGCATGGTGCGCCAGTGGCAGGAGCTGCTGCATGGCGGCCGCTATTCGCACTCCTATTCGGAGTCGCTGCCCGATTTCGTGAAGCTGGCCGAGGCCTATGGCGCGGTCGGCATCCGGGCGACGAAGCCCGGCGAGCTGGACGAGAAGATCAGGCAGATGATCGACGTCAAGGCGCCCGTCATTTTCGACTGCGTCGTCGACAAGTTCGAGAACTGCTACCCCATGATCCCCTCGGGCGCCGCCCATAATGAAATGATCCTCGGCGACGATGCCGAGGGCGCCACGGTCACGGAAGCAGGCAAAATGCTCGTTTAACGGGACCTCGGCCCTCGAAAGGGGCCGATTGCCCTTTCGCGCCGGGCCTCGCCTGGGCTATAGAGCCCGTGGCAAAGCGGGGCCGGACGCCCGCCTTTGACATAACCAATCCCGCAGGGAAGACGATGAGCGACGAGAGCAAAATCGAACGGCACACGATCGCCGTGCTCGTGGACAACGAGGCGGGTGTGCTCGCGCGCGTCATCGGGCTTTTTTCGGGCCGCGGCTACAATATCGAGAGCCTGACGGTTGCCGAGGTGGATCAGGCGGAGCATACGTCGCGCATCACCGTCGTGACGGTCGGAACGCCGATGGTGATCGAGCAGATCAAGGCTCAGCTCGACAGGCTGGTGCCGGTGCACAAGGTCGTCGACCTCACCGTCGAGACCAAGGCCGTCGAGCGCGAAATGGCGCTCATCAAGGTGTCGGGCTCGGGCGAGAAGCGCGTCGAGGCGCTCCGCCTCTCCGATGCCTTCCGCGCCCGCGTGATCGACACGACGCATAATTCCTTCGTGTTCGAAGTAACGGGCGCGCCGGACAAGATCGACGCCTTCATCGGGCTGATGCGCCCGTTGGGGCTGGTGGATGTTTCGCGAACAGGTGTCGTCGCCATAGCGCGCGGCCCGGAAGCGATGTGAAAATGCGATCGCGGGATATAGCAATCGGCGCGGCTTGTTTTGCAGCATTGGGTTGCGGGGACTTCAGTGCGACTGCCAAGGAATTTACCGCGAAGGCCGGAAGCCCGGCCGCGATGTGCGGTAAGGCATCACCGCTCGATCAATTTCTAGTCGATTGGTTCTGCGCCGCGCTCAAGACCTCGGGTGAGCCCCATATGCCTTCGGCGGGGAAGGGCAACGATAACGCAACTTATCGGGTAATGTTGCTCCCTTCGTTCGAGCCGACGGTGATCGTCAGCATCGAGGACGGCCGAAACGGACATGGGACGATGACTGTCAGCATCGTCGACGCTCAAAATCCGGACGCACCGATGAAGCTTCGTCTTCATCGTGCATTTGATCTTGAGAACTCGGAATTGGCGACTTTCCGTTCCGTTATTAAGACGGCAGGTTTTTGGTCATTGCCAATTTCTGCCGACAGAGTTGACGTGCTCACGAAGGGCGGAAGATTGGATTGCCTCGATGGAACCATGCTGGTTTTGGAGGCAGAAGAACAGGCTCGGTATCATTTATCCGTTGCGCATTGCGCCCCTCTTAAAGGCGCTACAGACATCGCGGCGGCAACTTTTCATCTCGCTTCCACGCGAGTTACGGAATTGGAGAAATTCCACGAACTGACGAAGCAATAGGCTTCAGAGCCGAGTTTCGTTTAACTGAACTAGCGCACCGCTGAAGGAGCTTATCATGCGCGTTTATTATGACCGCGACGCAGACGTGAACCTGATCAAGGGCAAGAAAGTCGCCATCATCGGCTATGGCAGCCAGGGCCATGCCCACGCGCTTAATCTGCGCGACAGCGGCGTGAAGGAAGTGGCCGTCGCGCTGCGCGAAGGTTCCGCCACCGCGAAGAAGGCGGAAGGCGAGGGCCTGAAGGTTCTCTCCGTCGCCGACGCGGCGAAGTGGGCCGACGTTCTCATGATGCTGACGCCGGACGAGCTTCAGGGCGACATCTACCGCGATCATCTCCACGCCAACATGAAGCCGGGCGCGGCGCTTCTCTTCGCGCATGGCCTCAACATCCATTTCAACCTGATCGAACCGCGCGCCGACATCGACGTGCTGATGGTCGCGCCGAAAGGTCCCGGCCACACGGTGCGCTCGGAATACACGCGCGGTGGCGGCGTCCCTTGCCTGATCGCGATCCATCAGGATTCGAGCGGCAACGCCCATGACGTCGGCCTCTCCTATGCCTCCGCCATCGGCGGCGGCCGCGCCGGCATCATCGAGACGACGTTCCGCGAAGAGTGCGAGACGGACCTTTTCGGCGAGCAGGTCGTGCTCTGCGGCGGTCTGGTCGAGCTGATCCGCGCCGGCTTCGAGACGCTGACGGAAGCGGGCTACGCGCCCGAGATGGCCTATTTCGAATGCCTGCACGAAGTGAAGCTGATCGTCGATCTCATCTATGAGGGCGGCATCGCGAACATGAACTACTCGATCTCGAACACGGCCGAATATGGCGAATACGTCACCGGCCCGCGCATCGTCACGCCGGAAACCAAGGCCGAAATGAAGCGCGTTCTGAACGACATCCAGACCGGCAAGTTCACGCGCGACTGGATGCTCGAGAACAAGGTCAACCAGACGAGCTTCAAGGCGACCCGCGCCGCCGCCGCCGCGCATCCGATCGAAGAGGTCGGTGCGCGTCTCCGCGCCATGATGCCGTGGATTGCCGCCAACAAACTCGTAGACAAGGCCAAGAACTGACGCGATCCACGCGAACAGCCCAAGCTTTCTGAAGGGCCCTCCGCGGAGATCGCGGGGGGCCCTTTCTCTTTGGGGCGTTCGACTTAATTCAGACATGTCGCTTCGATATGAGTTCAAAGCGACGAAGCCCATGGAGAGGTCCATGCCGCCAGCACGCACGCAACACGGCGCCGCCATCGCGTTCCTGCATACGACGCCGGTGCATATCGAGACGTTCAATGCCCTCGGCCGGGAGATCGCGCCGGACCTCAAGCTGACGCATGCCGTGCGCGAGGATCTGCTCGCCGCCGCCGAGAAGGCAGGCCGCGTAACGACGGCGCTGGACATCAGGACGCGCGAGGCGCTGACGGCGCTGGCCGAAGGCGGCGCGAGCGTCGTCGTCTGCACCTGCTCGACGCTCGGCGCCTCCGCCGAAGCGGCGAATGACGATGCGGCGGTTCCGATCCTCAGGATCGACCGGCCGATGGCCGACCTCGCCGTGCTGCAGGGCCATCGCATCGGCATCGCGGCCTGCGTGCCCGCCACCGTTCCCAATACCGAGGCGCTGATCGCCGAGTCGGCCGAGGCCGTCGGCCGCGATTTCGAACTCGAGACGTTCCTGCTCGACGACGTCTGGACCGCGTTCCGGGAGGGCAGGCTCGACGATTATTATCAGGGGATCGCCGCCCGGATCGCCGAGGTGGCTGCCCGCGTCGATGTGCTGGTGCTGGCCCAGGCCTCCATGGCGCCGGCCGCTGCGCTCTGCCAGAATCTGCCCGTGCCGGTGCTTTCGAGCCCGAGGATCGGCTTCGAGGAAGCCGTGCGCATCGCCCGGCAAGGCGAAACGATGCGGCGAAATGCGCGTTGACATAATTTGCGAATGATTATCAAATGCCACACCTTTGAACCGGACAAGGTGCGGACAAGAAAATGATGCGCAAGTTTCTGCCGGCGGCTTTTGCCGCGGCGTTCCTCGCTGCCGGGGCTTTGTCGCCCCTGCGTGCCGAAGAGCCGGCGACCTTCGAAATCTCGATCAAGGATCACAAGTTCAATCCCGAAACGATCGAGGTTCCCGCCAACAAGGAAATCAAGCTCGTCGTGAAGAACCTCGACGAGACGGCGGAAGAATTCGAATCCTACGAACTCAATCGCGAGAAGATCATCGCCGGCGGCGGGCAGGGCATCTTCTATCTCGACGCGCTGAAGCCGGGGACCTATCCCTTCTTCGGCGATTTCAATCAGGCGACGGCCAAGGGCAAGCTCATCGCCAAATAGTGCTTCGGGTATCCTTATGCTTGCGACCCTCATCATCGTTTTCCGCGAAGTCATCGAGGCGGCGCTCGTTCTCAGCATCGTCGCCGCGGCGACGAAGGGCGTGGCGGGCCGCGGCCGCTGGCTCGTGATCGGCGTTGTCGGCGGTCTCGTCGGCGCGACGCTGGTCGCGGCTTTCGCGGGGACGATCGCCAATGCGCTCGAGGGGTCGGGGCAGGAGATATTCAACGCCTCCGTGCTTTTCGTCGCGGTCCTCATGCTCGGCTGGCACAATGTCTGGATGAACAGCCATGGCCGCGAACTTGCCGCCGAGATGAAGGCCGTGGGCCATGACGTCGCCGTCGGCACGCGCCCGCTTTATGCGGTGGCGACGGTCGTCGGCGTGGCCGTGCTGCGCGAAGGCTCGGAAGTCGTGCTCTTTCTCTACGGCATCGCGAGCGGTGGCGTGGGCGCGTCCGGGCTTCTGATCGGTGGCCTTATCGGCGTCGTGGCCGGCGCGGCGCTCGGCTTCGCGCTCTATTTCGGTCTGCTCAATCTGTCGACGAGGAAACTCTTCGCGGTGACGAGCTGGTTGATCCTGCTGCTCGCCGCTGGCATGGCCGCGCAGGGCGCCAACTTCCTCGTGCAGGCGAATATCCTGCCCTCGCTCGGTCATGCGATCTGGGACACGTCCTGGCTGCTGACGGAGCAAAACATCTTCGGCCAGCTCCTGCACACGTTGATCGGCTATACGGCGCGGCCCTCGGGCATCCAGCTCATCTTCTATGTGGGAACGCTGGCGCTCATCGGCGGTGCGATGAAGCTCTATGGCGGCGCGCCGGCAAAGCCCAGTCGCGCCCCGCATCCGGCTGAATAGCTTTCAGTAAAAATACGAGTGGAAGCCCGAGCGGTCGAAAGGCTGCCAGTTCCCCTCGGGCTGGGCCAGCCTGTCGGCGATGGCCCAGAGGACGAGCGGGTTGACACCCATGCCTATATGGGTGGCCTGAACCTCGATATTGTCCGTCTTCGGACCTTTTTCCTCGAGGCAGGCCTCCCAGGGCACGACGCCGTCCGTCTTGGAATAGATGGCGGTGCAGGGCACCGGCGGCGCGACGCGCAGGCGCTTGGCAAGCTCGGGATCGAAACTTCCGTCCATCTTGTAGCCGGCGCCGAAGGGGCTCGCCAGCGTGATGACTTGCCGGACGAGAGCCGGCATCTCGCGGGCGAGTTCTCGCGCATAGATGCCGCCGAGCGACCAGCCGATAATGCTGACGCGGCGCTGATAGCGGTCGGACAGTTCCTTGAAGCGGTCACGTACGCCCTGCCGGATTTCGACGCTCGGTCCCCAGTTCATGCCGAGCTTCCAGGGATGAACCTGATAGCCGAGCGCCGAGAGATAGCGACGCAGCACGATCGTGGAACCGTCGGACGTGAGCATGCCCGGCAGAACCAGCACCGGATGCCCGTCGCCGCGCGGTGCCTGCATCAGCGCGGGCAACGCGGGAAGCATCGAGCCGAGTTCGAGAAAGACGCGTAGCTCGCCAAGCCGAGAAAAGAGACTCGGCTCGTCATGGGCGGAAACGGACATAGGAACTCCGGGGGTGACGCAGCGACGGCTTACATCCTAGCGCAGGGAGCGCCATCCGGTCACTCAATTCGCTCGGTCAATGATGTTCGTGACGATGTTCGTCATGATGGCCGTCCGCGCAGGCGCCTTGCTCGATCTGCACGGTGGCGTGGCCGATGCCGAAATGCGTACCGAGGCGCGCCTTGATGGCGGAAAGCGCCGCGTGACTGTCAGCACCGTCGCTGAGATGCGCATGGAGCGTGACGAGCGACTGTCCCGGCGTCAGCGACCAGGCGTGGACGTGATGAATGTCGGCGACGCCGTCGACGGTCTTCACGAGATCGTCCGCGATGGTATCGGGATCGAGACCGTGCGGCGTGCCTTCCATCAGGATATGGGCCGAATCCCGTGTGACCTTCCAGGCGCTGCGCAGGATGAGCAGCGCGACCAGCACCGAGAGCAGCGGGTCGATCGGCATGAAACCGGTATAGAGAATGACGATGGCGGCCGCGATCGCGGCGACCGAGCCCAGGAGGTCGCCGAGCACATGAAGCGCCGCGCCCTTGAGATTGAGGCCGCCGCCCGCGCCATGCAGCATCAGGAAGGAGACGATGTTGATCACGAGCCCGCCGGTCGCGACCACGAGCATCGGTCCGCCGAGAACCGTCGCGGGATGGCTGAGCCGCAGTCCCGCCTCGACGACGATCCAGGCGGAAAGAGCGATCATCACGACGCCGTTGAGAAAGGCGGCGAGGATTTCGGCGCGGTGCCAGCCATAGGAGCGCGCATCGTCCGCCGGCCGTTTCGCGAGGCGCACGGCGATCCAGGCAAGCGCCAGCGCGCCCGTGTCGGTGAGCATGTGGCCGGCATCCGCGATCAGCGCCAGCGATCCGGAGAGAATGCCGCCCGCGGCTTCGACCAGCATGAAGCCACCCGTCAGCCAGAGCGCGATGAGAACCCGCCGCTCATTGCCCGGCCCGTGCTCATGTCCGTGGGCGCGTTCATGCCCCCCATGATCATGATCGTGCCCGTGATGATGCGCGGCGGACATTATTCGGATTCCTCGTTCACATGGGCGACCATGTCGGCGATGACGTGACGCACATGGGCGTCGTGAATGCGATAGAAAATCTGCTTGCCGCGCCGTTCCGCCGTCACCAGCCGCGCCGCGCGCAACAGCCTCAGGTGATGGCTGACGAGGGAGGGCGACAGACCGAGCTTGTCGGCCATATGCCCGACCGATTGCGGCTCCGCCAGCGTCTCGACGACGATCCGGAGCCGGCTCGGATCGCCGAGCAGGCGGAACATTTCTGCAAGCTCGATCGCCTTGTCGTCGGAGAGCGGCTCGAGCGGGGGCATCGTCTGGGCGAGGGCGGCCATATTTCTCACATATGAATATGTGTTCATATGTTGTCAGATGCCATCCGGAAGTCAAGCCTGTCATGCGGCGGGCGGCATGTGCTACATCGCCGCCATTGCTTTTCTGCTTCGGAGGCTCCATGCGCATCGGCACACCGCTCACCAAAGGCGCGACGCGGGTCATGCTTCTGGGATCCGGCGAACTCGGCAAGGAAGTGGCGATCGAGTTGCAGCGCTACGGCGCCGAGGTGATCGCGGTCGATCGCTATGCGAACGCCCCGGCCCAGCAGGTCGCCCATCGCTCCTATGTGATCCAGATGACCGACGGGGCGGCGCTCCGGGCGCTGATCGAGAAGGAGCGCCCGCATCTGATCGTCCCCGAGATCGAGGCCATCGCGACGGACGAACTGGCGAAGATCGAGGCCGAGGGGCTTGCCGAAGTGATCCCGACGGCGCGCGCCGCGCAGCTCACCATGAATCGCGAGGGCATCCGCCGGCTCGCCGCCGAGGAGCTTGGCCTGCCGACCTCGCCCTATGCCTTCGCCGCCAGTGCAGACGAATTGAAAGCCGGCGCCGCGAAGGTCGGTTTTCCCTGCTTCGTGAAGCCGGTCATGTCGTCCTCCGGCAAGGGCCAGAGCTATGTCGAGAATGAGGGCGGCGTGCAGGCGGCCTGGGATTATGCGATGTCGGCCGGCCGCGTCGAACGCCAGCTCGTCATCGTCGAGGGCCGGATCGACTTCGACTACGAGATCACGCAATTGACCGTCCGCGCGCGGGGCGCCTCCGGCGAGATCGAGACGCAGTTCTGCGACCCGGTCGGCCACGTGCAGGTGAAGGGCGATTATGTCGAAAGCTGGCAGCCTCAGGCGATGAGCCCGAAGGCGCTCTTCCGCGCGCGCGACATTGCGAAGAAAGTGACGGACGCGCTGGGCGGGCGGGGCATCTTCGGCGTCGAACTCTTCGTGAAGGGCGACGACGTCTGGTTCTCGGAAGTGAGCCCCCGTCCACACGATACCGGCCTCGTCACGCTGGTGAGCCAGTTTCAGAGCGAATTCGCGCTTCACGCCCGAGCGATTCTTGGCCTGCCGGTTTCGACCAAGCTCCTCGCGCCGGGCGCCTCCGCCGTCATCTACGGCGGTCTGGAGGAAAAGGCCATCGCCTTCGAGGGGCTCGACCGGGCGCTCGCCGTGCCGGGCTCCGAGGTCCGCCTCTTCGGCAAGCCCGAATCCTTTCAGCGCCGCCGCATGGGCGTGGCGCTGGCCCGCGGCGCGGACACCGGCGAAGCGCGAGGGCGAGCCAGGGAAGCTGCGGCCTGTGTGAAGCCGGTTTCGGGAAAATAATATCTCAGGGTCGTCTGAGTGCCGGCGACCTTGCAAAATCGCACGATATTTTTCTCGATCGTCCATTTCATGCAGAACCGGGGGCCGCTATCCTGATGCGGCGCAAGGCTGGTTTGCGCCGGTTAGGTGATCAGGATGGATTGGGACGATCTCCGCTACTTTCTGGCGGTCGCAGGGGCAGGCAGCCTTTCGGGCGCCGCCCAGCAGCTTGGCGTCAATACAACGACGGTTCTGCGCCGGGTGGCCTCGCTGGAGGACGACCTCGGCGCCCGCCTTTTCGAACGCGAGCGGACCGGCTACCGGCTGACGGCGGCGGGCGAGAAGCTGGTCGAGGCGCTGGAACCAGTCGACAGGCGGCTTTCGGCCCTTCCGAGGGACTTCGCGGCCGCCGGTTCGGCAGGCGAGGGCACGGTTCGCCTCGCCGCCGGCGAGGTTCTGGGCGCTTATCTGATCGTCCCGGAGCTTCCCGCCTTCCGGGAGGCGCATCCCGGCCTCGAACTCGAGCTGATGCCGGACCCCCGCGTGGCCGCGCTCGGCGGAGCACCGCGTATCGGCAATCCTCTGCGCGACGTCGACGTGGCCTTGCAGGCGGCCAGGCCCACCCAGGGCGACATGCTGATGCGGAAAGTCGGCGATATGGCCTATGGGCTCTATGCCGCGCCGGCCTATCTCGGCGCAAGGGGGCGGCCGGGGCAAATGTCCGACCTCGCGCGGCACGACATCGTCGGATTCCCGAGAGGCGAGACGCCGTTAGGTCCAGTTTGGTGGATGTCGCGGGCCGAAAAATCTTCGCGCGTGACGTTCCGTTCTTCCAGCGTGGCGGCGCGGGCGGAGGCGGCGCGGAGAAATCTCGGTCTGACCGCCTTGCCATGCCTCGTCGCAGATCGCGACCCGACGCTGGAACGTGTGTTCGGTCCCGATCTTCTCGGCGCGCTCGAATTGTGGCTGATGGCGAGGAACGACCTGGCGCAGCTTGCCCATGTCCGGGCGGTTATGGAGTTCCTCGTGGAGGCCGTGAAGCGTCACCGCGCACCGCTTGAGGGCCGTTCGCACGAAGTCACCGAGCTTCCCTCCAAACCCTTGAAAAGCCCTTGAAATCAAGTCTTTTCCGTTGCGCCTCCAATGGCTTTCGGCGTACAAACCACGGGCTGTCGCGCGCGGCTGGAAACGGATCGTGAGGTTGGCGATTCGTTGCGGCTCGTGGCGCGCTCGACGGATGACATATGTTGTCGCGGCATGGGCGATGTCCCTGCCGGCATCAGCAAAATACGCGGCAAGGCGGGTAGACGGGATGGCCCTGAAGGTCGGAACGGGCAAGAAAGCGGGAGAGACCGCTTTCAATTCCCTTTTCCCGGCATTGTGGACGGCCAGCAGGAAGCGCAGACTTGTTCGTATGCGGACGACTGGAGGGGGATCTCCTGACCAGCTTTTCTTCTGACCCCGCGCTCCGGTTCCGGCGCGCAGGGCGAGCGGCGCGTTAACGAATTAGCCACCATAAATGAAGACACTCTCAACCGTCGGCGGACGAAACTTCCATCACTCCCGCGGACACACCGTTAAAGGACAAGAATAGACATGCTTTCCGGTCTGCTCGGCATGTTCTCCGCCGATATGGCAATCGACCTCGGCACGGCGAACACCCTCGTCTACGTCAAGGGCAGGGGTATCGTTCTCAATGAGCCGTCGGTGGTCGCCATCATCGAGAAGGGCGGCAAGAAACAGGTTCTCGCCGTGGGCGAAGAAGCCAAGCAGATGCTTGGCCGCACACCCGGCAACATCCAGGCGATCCGCCCGATGCGCGACGGCGTGATCGCGGATTTCGAAGTCGCGGAAGAAATGATCAAGCATTTCATCCGCAAGGTTCACAACCGACGCTCTTTCGCCAATCCGCAGATCATCGTCTGCGTTCCGTCCGGCTCCACGGCGGTCGAACGCCGCGCCATTCAGGAATCAGCGCTCTCGGCCGGCGCACGCCGCGTCTATCTGATCGAGGAGCCGATGGCGGCGGCAATCGGC
>CAISYL010000122.1 GCA_903889655.1 uncultured Alphaproteobacteria bacterium
CGTGACGAAGGCCAGCCAGAGGATGGCGAGCACCATGAAACTGCCGAAGGAAATGCCGACGAGTTCCTTGCGCGCCCAGATGCCACGCAGCAGTTCCCAAGGCGAAACCTCGCTCGATCCCTGAACGTCGGGCGACGAACGGCGTCGATCGCCGAAACTGACGACTGGCACGCTTTGGGTCTGGCTCATCCGCTTCGCCTTTTTGGAGCCGCGTATGGCATCCATTCATGAGCGAGCAGTAGACGGCTTTTTGGTAACGGAAGGCTTAATGCCCGGAATGGGACGAAGGGAAAAACCAAGCCGTTCCGCAGCTTGAGCGTGTGTCAGCGTGTTGAAACGAGCCCGATCCTTCCAAAAAATTAACCACTCGCGCCTAGGGTGGCCAGGAAGCGGACATTTTTAGGGAATCGGAGCCATGGCTCGCCGCGGCGTTCATCTGCTGGTGCTCTGGCTGGGCTTTGCGGCACTTGCCGGCTGCGCGTCGCAAGCCGACACAGGCGAGCGGCCGGTCAGCGACGTGAACGAGCCTTATCTGCTCGACAGCGGCGACAAGCTGCGCGTCACCGTCTTCGGCCAGACCGATCTCAGCGGCGACTTCTCGGTCGATGGCGGCGGCAATATCGCGGTTCCGCTCATTCCGCCCGTTCAGGCACGCGGCCTCACAACCGCCGAACTTCAATCTGCCATTGCCGCCTCGTTGGGCAAGACGCTGTTGCGCAACCCGAATGTCAGCGTGCAGGTGATGGAGTTCCGTCCCTTCTTCATTCTTGGCGAAGTCCAGAAGGCCGGCCAATACCCCTATGTAAGCGGCATGACCGTGCAGAGCGCCGTCGCCATCGCCGGCGGCTTCTCCTATCGCGCCGATCAGGACACAGTCCACATCACGCGCAAACGCGGCGACCGCCTCGTTGAAATGGACGTCGAAACATCCGCGCTGGTCCGTCCCGGCGACACCATTCTGGTGCAGGAGCGGTATTTCTGATGCCCGATGGTTCCGCACCCGTGACAGCGCCGCTCGCACCCGAAGGTCTTCGCGTGCTGCATGTCCTGCGCGCGCCGCTCGGCGGACTATTTCGCCATGTCTGCGATCTCGCACGCGGGCAGCGTCAGGCCGGCGTCAAGGTCGGTGTGATCATTGGCGACGAGCCGCACGATCCGGTCTCGATCGCAAGGCTCCGCGAACTGGCCTCCGACTGTGAGCTCGGCGTCCACATCATGCCGATGAACCGTATGCCGGGTCTCGGCGACGCGGCGAACCTTCTTCGCATGATTGCCCGTACGCGCCTCCTCGCTGTCGACATCGTGCATGGTCATGGTGCGAAGGGCGGCGCCTATGCGCGGCTGTTGCCTCGTTTCGCGGGCGCGCGCCGGCTCTATACGCCGCATGGCGGGATGCTGCATTTCGATCGGCACAGCCTCAAGGGGATGCTTTTCTTTGCAGCCGAACGCCTGATGCGGCGGCGCACGGACGGCTTCGTCTTCGAGTCCGATTTCAGCCTGCGCAGCTTCATCGAGAAGGTCGGTGAACCGACAGCACCTTCGATCGTCGTCCACAACGGCGTCACCGCGGCGGATTGCATCGCCGTGTCGCCCGAAGTCGGTGCGGCAAATTTCGTCTTTGTTGGCGAATTGCGGGCATTGAAAGGGATAGGGACACTGATCGAGGCCATGCGCCTCGTGAAGAAGCCGATACATCTTCGTATCGTCGGCTCCGGCGCCGAACGCGCGGCCTTCGAAACGATGGCGCGTCACGCACCGTCGAATGTCCGCATCAAATTCATGGGCGCGATGCCAGCGCGGGAGGCCTTTGCTCTTGGCCGCGTCGTCGTGCTCCCGTCACATCATGAATCCCTCCCTTATGTCGCGCTCGAAGCGGCGGCGGCGGGCCTGCCGCTGATCGCGACGCGCGTGGGGGGCATGCCGGAGATATTCGGACCCGATGCCGGGAAGCTCGTGGCGCCGGGCGATGCCGCGGCGCTCGCGACAGCGCTTGTCCATGCGATGGAGCATCCTCAGGACATGATGGCGCTCGCGGAGCGTCTCAAGGCACGCGTGCAGGCCGAGTTTTCCGCCGCACGGATGGTGCAGGGCATAACCGATTTCTATCGTGCCCTTCTCACGCCGGCAACGGAGCCTCATCCCGGCGAAGGCGCGCCCGCCATCCATCTCGGCGAAGGCCTTCCCTCATGAGCGGCAACGGCGAGGGGCCGACGAGCGGCGAAGTGATGGCGGGGCCGACCGATATTGCCAGCATTGGCGGTGCGCATCGGAACGACGACAGAAGCCGGGAAGGGCAGGCACGCGCCACCGCGAACCTCGGTGAGGAGAGGCGGTCGCCCATCGTTCCGATGGTTTCGCCTTCGGTCATCTCGGGCAGTATGCGTTTTCTCGATGCGGCGCTTATCGTAGCGACCGGACTCGTCCTTTTTTATGGTTATCTCGGCGACGACGTTCCGCTGTTGAGATTCATCTATTACCCGACGATCTTCTGCGGCGCGGCGCTCGCTATCGTTTACTTCCAGCTCGGCGGCCTCTACAGCATCCCCGTGCTGCAAAGGCCTGTTCTGCAGGCAAGTC
>CAISYL010000123.1 GCA_903889655.1 uncultured Alphaproteobacteria bacterium
AAGCGCAATGAATTTCTGGACATCGATCGCCGGCGCTGGGAACCGGAAGACGATGAACTACTCGCCACTACGCTTGAGCGCATGCGTCTGGCAGATAACAGAATTCCGATCGTCGATGTGGCCGCGAGCGTCGGCCGGACCATCGACGCAGTCGCCATGCGACTCGATCTGCTGAAGATCCATCCCGATGACCTGAGGAAGCTCGTCTTCGTGCCCGACAGCCTGACGAACGAATATCTCCAGGCTCGGCGAGAAGAAGCTGTCGACGAGGACGACGACCTCGGCTTCGATGACAGCTTCGAGTATGAGGATCTGCTTCCGAAGCCGAAGCCCGCCATGCGGACATGCCTCACATGCCGGAAATCCTTCTATAGCGAAGGCGTCGGCAATCGCAGATGCGATCCCTGCAAGAAGCGCGAGTAGGCTACTTCTTCGGTAGCCTCTGGAAGAACCCTTCCATGTCCTGCGGAAGACCATCCACAGAATACAGCCGGCCATCGTCGCCGACATAGGCAATGAACGGCGTCCCGTTCACGTTGATCGAATTCGCGAAGTCGCGATTGACTTTCAGCGCATGTTCTCCGCGGGCCCGATCGTCTGGGGATGTGACAACGGAGACTGGGACGACATCAGAACTTCCCTCGCCACGCAGCCATGCCGCTCCCGGGCTCTTCTGACCGAGAATGGAGATCGCCTTCTCGTCGCTCTCCGGCAGGATGGATGTCATGATGATGCGAAGGCTCAGAGAACCGTCGGCGATGCGCGGCTTCAGGGCGGTCCATGCCTGATGGCAATAAGGGCACTGCGGGTCGACCACAATGTAAACCGCTGGCGCCTTATCATCACCGATCGCAAACCAAGCCGTCTTCTCCGCCGATTCGACAAATCCATCCTTCTGCAACCGGCTCAGGAAGTCTGAATTGGGCGAAACGGTGCCTGACGCCTGCGGCCCGCCATGTTCCGCGCGCATTTTCATGCGACCGATCTGGACGCCCGTAATATTGGTGCCGTCGGCTCGAAAAAGAAGACCGGCGATCATGTGCTTGCCGTCCGGCGTCACATAGAACACCTGCATCTTGCCGTAGCGGTTCTCTCCGAGGTAGCCCTCGAGGCCGCCGTCGTTCCCGAGATACGTCAGCTTCGTGCCCTCTTTCTCCAGAGCGGACAGGACTTCGGGCGCAGTCGCCCGACCGAGCAGAGCCGAGCCCGACGTATCCTCTGCCGCCCAGGCGGAAGCAGAAAAAACCATCGCGCAAAGCGCCGACGCCACCACAATGAACCTGCGCATAGTCCCTCTCGTTGCAAAGATAACGACAAGATAGTGCGCTCTATTACTTTCTAATTCAAGTAATCAGGCTTTTTCTTTCGCGCCTACTTGTAATGGTTTGAACTTTCCAGAGAGAAACCCTCGCTTCGCCTGCGGCGAGATCGCATTCTTGCAATCCGGATAGGCCGAGCAGGACAAAAACCGCTGGCCTTTGCTGGGCCCCTTCCGGGCAATGCGAGTCTGCATAGTGCCCTTTTTGCACACTTGGCACTGATCGCCATGGCCGGACAACGGCTCCACCTTCTCAATGTCGCCCGCGGCAGCATAGGTGCACTCAGGATAGCGATTGCAGGAAAGAAACCGCCGCTGCTTCGGCCCTTTGGCGGCATTTCGCGTGATGAGCTTGCCCGCTCCGCATGCGGGACAATCATCGCCATGGCCCGGCAACGGATCGGGCTCCTTGTATCCTTCGAGCGATGTGATGTTCTTGCAGTCCGGATAGCGATCGCAGGAAAGGTATCGCTTACCGGAGTGAGCCCCTCTCTTCGCGGTCTTCGTGACCATCTTGCCGTCGCTGCATACCGAGCATTTCTCGCCGTGCCCTGGCAGCGGATCAGGCGTCACCCCCTTCAGCTCAACCGTCGAGCTCAAGGCCTGCTGTATGCGCTTGCGCAAGACCTTCTCCTGCGCCTTCATGAAATCATCGGCCGAAAGTGAGCCTTCGACGATCTTGTCGAGAGCGCCCTCCCACAGAGCCGTCAATCCCGGATCCTGAATCTCATGCGGCACAAGATCGCAGATCGACCTTCCGAGCGTCGAGCTATGAATGAATTTTGCCTTCCGGATCAGAAATCGGACGTCGACCAATTTTTCGATAATCGCGCCGCGCGTCGCCTCCGTCCCCAGGCCATCCTTCTCGCGAAGATGCTTCTTGATCTCCGGGTCGCTGACGAAGCGATGCACGTTTGTCATGGCATCGATGAGGGTGCCATCCGTGAACCGCGACGGCGGTTGCGTCCTCTTCGATTGCACTTGAAACGATTTGGCTTGCACGGGATCGCCCGAACTCATCGCCGGCAGGACATCTTCATCCTCGACTTCGTCTTCGTCGACGTCCGCTCCGTCGTACACGGCCTTCCAGCCAGAATTGACCAGGCGCCGGCCGCGGGCTTCGAACATCTCGTCGCATATCGAAAGCCTGGCTGTCTGTCGCTCATATCGATGCGGATGGTAGAACTGCGCCAGAAAGGCCTTGGCGACCAACTCGAATACCTTCGCTTCCTCCGTCGAAAGCCGGGCGACCTTCATGGCGTCGACGGCAATCGTCGGGATGATCGCATGATGATCGCTGACCTTGGCATCGTTCCATGCGGCAGATTTCAACGTCATGTCGGCGCCCGTCGCCGCGGCCTGGAACTTTGTAACCATCCTCAATCGGCGGAGGATTTCAGGAGCCTCATCGGTCAAGATCGAAAGAGGCAGATGCCGAGAATCCGAGCGAGGGTAGCTCACCACCTTGTGGGTCTCATACAACGACTGGCAGATATCGAGCGTCTTCTTCGCCGTCATGCCGTATTTTGCTGAGCAGTCGATTTGAAGAGCGGAGAGAGAGTAGGGCAGCTTCGGCGCGATCGCTTCCTGCGAGACCTTGAATTCGCGAACGACACCTGGTCGCCCGACGATCCGCTCAACAAGCGCGCGTGCGGCGGCCCCGTCGAGAAGGCGTCCCTCGGCATCCAGACGACCCACCCCCTCACGCGACATCCAAGTCGCGTGGAAGGTGCCCTTCGAATGCTCAAATGTCATCGTGGGAACGAAATAGTCGACCGGCACGAAGTTCTCGATTTGCCGGTCCCGGTCGACGACCAACTTCATCGTCGGCGTCATCACGCGTCCGATCGATACCGTTGCATCAGCGCCACTGCGGCGCGCGAGTATCGTGTAGCAGCGGCTGAGGTTCAAGCCGTGGAGCCAGTCCGCTTTCTGCCGCGAGAACGCGGATTCAAACAGACCCTTCTTCTCCGAGTTGGGGAGCAGATCGGAGAGCGCGGCCATCATATCCTTCGCGGTCATACTTCGCACCCACATCCGTTTTACGGACGATGAATGCGGATCGACGCCCGCTTCGATGATGATCTCGTCGACGAGAAGCTGTCCCTCGCGCGCGGCATCGCCGACGTTCACAATCGTCGTCGCCTGCTTGATGAAATCATTCACCCTTCGCAACTGAGCGGCCCCTTGCGGCCGGAAGACGCGTTTCCATCGCTCCGGGACGATCGGAAGAGGTTCCAGCCTCCACGTCTTGAAGCTCGGATCGTATACCTCAGGTGGCGCGAGCTCATACATGTGCCCGAACACCCACGTCACGACCGAGTTGCCGACGGTGCAATATCCATCACCGTCAACCTTCTTCTCTCCTCGAGATGCGGACAACGCCGCCGCAACCTCGCGCCCGAGCGACGGTTTCTCTGCAATGAAAAGGAAGTCGATCACGAACACACTCTGTTTTTTTTAGCTCGCCCGCGCGTGGTGGCCTTTGTTTATATCTTCGTTATCCATCGCCATTGCAACGCTCGCTGCCGCTTTAAGCGCAATATGATTGTGGCGACCTTCAAAGTAGAGAACCTCTCCGACCGCAACGAGTTGGCGAAGCAAAGCGAGCATTCTTCGCGGAGGCACCCCGCTTGATGGATCGACCCCGAGTGCTTTGGAGAAAGCCTCCGAACTGAACCTTCGCTTCGAACGGCGATCGCCGCCGACCGTCGCGACGAACCGATTGCCGCGGCGTGAACATGTCACCCCTTCAAGGGACCGCTCGGCATTTGTCCAGATCGTCCCACCGGCCTGCCGCATAATCTCGAAAGCCACCTCGGGAGTGCGAGTCCCGCGCATCGCTTGCTTCAACGCGGATTCGCGGGATTTCGGAATCAGCACGCCCTGGTGCCGAATACCCATCGCGTCGAGATAGGTCACCGCACTGCCGAAACCAGCATCGACGGCGCACCGGACAGCGGCGAAGATGTTCCCATCAAGAATGTGACGCCGCACGGCGACGCGCCCGTGCGCGACCGCTCTGAAGGCCGGATACTCGACGCAGTCGCGGCCGGCGCGGAGCGGGTAGACGGTGAGGCCTGGCTGCCGCATGAGCCCGGCCACGGAAATCTCGCGCGGCTGTTCATCACCGGGAAAGAGATACTTCACGAGGTACTTGCCTGGGAACCATGCCTCTCGCACGTCAGGCGGGCGGATGGCCACGATGACAGCCAAGCGAAGCTCGCCATCTTCATTCTGCGCAGACATGGTTGTTCCGGGCTCGATGAGACCGAGGAGATCATGCATCTCCTTCAGTCTCGCGGCCTCAAGCTTCACCGAATTGCTCTCGGATGCCTTCAAGGCCTGTTCGACAGAACTGAACCGCTTGCTGAGAGATTGGGCCAGCAGTCGAGGCCGCTCTTGCGCTATACGGGTTCGATACGACGCAAAGAAATCCGAACTGCTCCCGACCAATCCTTCGAGATCATGGCGCGCGGCCGCAACCATCTCCAGGACCTCGCGCTCCCGGATCGGCGCGGCGTCGACCTCCGCCTCAATAACGCTCAGAAAGACCGGCGCGCCGAATACGCTGCCATCGGCGGGATCACCAGAATCATAAATCTCGCGCGCCACGGTCTTCCAGACGCCCGCCATCTCACGATTACGCCTCGGCGCTATGCCGCGCGCAGCGAGCTCATGAATTGCGTCCTGGTACGCGCCGAGCACAGCTCGGTAAAGGTTCTCCTGATGAGCCGCCGGCAGAAGAATAAGGCGAAAGAGGAACTTGTTGACGAAATAGAGCTCGTCATCTTCCTCCTCGATGTCGAGCGAGATGTCCATCGCCTCCGCCCACTGCGGCCGTGAAGTCAGCAGGCGCTTACAGACGTCATTGCCGACCGAATTTATGAGATCGGGCACGTCCATCAACGTCGCTGTCTCGGCACTCGCCGTGACCTGGGCAGAAAGTTGCTCCACCTTCCGGTTCTGGATCGCCATGTTGCGAACCTCGAACGGAAGCGATGTCGCCAGTGTGATGAAGCCCGGCACGCTCGTCTGTCCGCGCCGATTAACCCGACCCCACCGCTGAATGCGGTTGACGACGTTGGAGGGGATCTCCAGCTCGATCAGAATCCGCCGGCGCTTATCTTTGACGCGTTCGGACGCATGAAGCGACAAGCCCGCAGAGCCAGGTTTGGTGATGAAAATGCAATCCAGAGAGCCGTTATTGTATTTGATAACGGTCTCATTGCGATTGCGCGGCGGCATCGGCTCGCATACCCCGTTCGAGACGCGTAACGACCGACCGGTGATCTCGCCGACCGCCCATCGGCCGCCATCGGGTGTCGGCGCCGCCTCGATACCTTCGCGAACGGCATCCATCGGCGACAGAGGCAAGTAGGCGAACGCCCGGACAAGGGCCATGATCGCCTCCGCCTCGCCAATGAGCTCCCCATCGGTAATGGCGATCTTCTCTGGCTCGTCGGTGCCGCGCTTCACCTTCACGGTCACGATACGCCGGAGCATGACGGCGAGCGCATCCCCGAATGACGGTGCGGCGGCGCCGTCTTCCGCCGTCCTGAGGGAACCGAAGGTGGGGTGCCCCGCCCATACCAGCGTATCATCGCCGTCCTGGAGTTCGCGCAGCACGGTCTCCATCGTAATGTCGATGACCACGACAGGCTTCTCGCCGCGACTGAGGACATCGAGACAAGTCTCGATGCAAAAGTCGATCTTCAATGCCGTCAGGAACTGGCGGGTGATAAGGCCGAGGCGTCCGCCGAAATTCCCCGCCGTCCATTTTTCGCGCGCCTCCTTGGCGGCGGCGGCCGGCAGGGCCTTCACAATGTCCTCATTGCGACGATTCAACTCTCCGACGCGAGCCTCGACCAGACGCGACAATCTCGCCATTCGCGCCAAGATAGGGGAAAGGGCATCGGCATACTGCCGGTGACGCTCCTGCCTTTTGATGTCGACTGCCACTTCAATGCTGATACCGGAGAGATCGTGCTCCCTTCGAAGCAATCGCCCGTCCGCAACCAACCCCTGGGCAAGAGCCGCCTGAAGCGCCTGTCCTCCGGCGCGCAGCACCGCCGGCACATCCTGCCCGCGGAAACAGTCCGGCAGCGCCTTGGCGTAGGCGCTCATGTTCTCCGGCCTGGCAGCGAAGGTCGCCGACGAGTAGAGACAACACCCGGCCTGCTGCTCGACGAGATCGATCGTGGCGGCGATATTCGAGTCGCCGGCAGCGTTATGCGACTCATCTTCGACGAGCAAAGCGCCTTGAGCAATGGACATCAGATACCGAGCTTTCGCGCTTGCCGACCGGTTGAACTGGCTGTACGTGGCGAAGCACAGACGGACGCCGTCAGGCAAGGCACTAGACTCGATCACTGATGCTTGCTTCTTGGCCGACCAACTCGAAAACAGTACCCGCGGCTCCTCGGCAGTCAGGTCAAATATTTTTTCCGACGCGTTCAGAATGTAGGGTTCGCCGACGATATGCGCGGCATCGATGTCCATCACATCCCGCCAGAAGTCCGAGAACAAGTTGGCGGTCTCGGTGAGAAAGATGACCTTGAGCCCCCGCCGGATCGCGATCACTACGCAAGCCGCAAGAACGCGGCCCTTGCCGACCCCCGTCTGATCGGCGAGAATCTCCGCCTTGCCGTCATCCAAACTCTTGATGAAAACCGCAACCGCATCGATCTGCTCGACAGAGAGGCGCGACGCGAGCTCGTCGGCGCTCCATCCCAGAGAGGCGCCGACGAGCGCATCCACATCGCCATATCGCTCCTGCAGCGTCCGGTACGCACGATCAATCGGTGCCGCCATATTCGCCGGCACCATCGTCGTCGCCGTTCCGAGACGACTGGCAGGCACATATCGAGCTTGAAAGTCGTTCGCCATCTCAATGGCGACACCTTCAACCACACTCCGTCGGGCCAGCAGATCGACGTCGGCCGCGTCGTCCCAGATCGGCAGTTCGATGGACATGTCGTCTTCGGGCTCCGACGCCAGATGCCCTTCGCGCGTAGCAGGCCGATCCGGATGGGCCGCAGGTTTTGAGTTGGGCGCCGTTGGAAGCGAAGGGGCAGGGGCCGACTGCTCGAGTGGGTTCGCACCACCAAATCGACGCCTGGTCTTCTCGACCGGCATCATCAATTGTCGAGCCGAAGGGAAAACCGTCTCGATCTCCCTCCGATTGAACGAGCCCCCGGAACGCGCATACACCGTCCTTCGACCGGGCACCGAGCGAAAGCCGATTGCAGTCAGCGCAGAGATTTCGCTAGCAGTCAAAGCGGCGCTGCCCGAGATGACAACGGCAGGCTGCTTGGACGCTGAGAAGTCGGCGACAAATATCTCGAAGTCCCTCGCTTCGAGCGACAACCAAGGCACTGATCGAGAGGGGGAATTCTGATTCTCCATTGGAGATATCTGCGCTCAGTGGCTGAGAACACAAGAAAGGGCGGACCATGGTCCGCCCTTTCTATTTCTCGGTATCTTGGAGCCGATCAGGCGTTGAGCGCCGGCGCTTCGGCGTGCTCCTCGCCATAGGTCGCATCGCTGGACCCGATGTGCACTTCGTGCGCCTTGGCCGCCTTGTCGACGAGGTCGCGGACATGCGCCGGCATGTTCGGCGTCGGAATGTCCGCGTAGTCGTAGATCATGCGCTCGTCGCCGTTGACCACCGGATTGGAGTGCGTGACGAACCAGAAGTCCGAGTCGGTCGCGGGACGGCGGAAAGCCACGTTCGAGACCATGTAGCCGGACACCTTGTGATCCTTGCCATCGTCGCTCTTCAGCTTGATCGCATAGGGCTCCGCCATGTCGTTGCCCCGATCCGAGGAAGACGCAACCATCTTGGAGCCGAGCGGCACCGTGATGGTCGGGATGACCTCGTAAACGGCGTTCGCATAGGTCGCGAGATATTCGAGATACGGCTTGCCGCTCTCGGAGGCCTCGAAGGCTGCAATGGCCTCGCCGACATCTTCCGACACGTAGTTGCCGGCCGCATCCTTCTTGCTGCGACGGGTCCAGCGAGTCGCCGCGCGAACGCCGTCCGACAGATCGATCGCACGAAAGATGAAGCCGGGCGAACCGATATTCTCGCGTGCGAGGACGTCGGCGACGGCCGCGCGAAGCTCGTCGATATTCTTGACCTGGATCGCGCCCGAAGCGTCCGCGAGAACGGCGTTCTGGTAGGAGCCGGCGCCCTCGCCCTTGCGCTTGCGTTCCGTCTCGACGCAGGCGAGCACCGACGGGAAAGCATGCTCGATGCCGGCTTCCGGATCGCAGATGAGCGCCTTGAGCCAGGCCGCATTGATCGTGCCGTCCTTCTCGACATAAGCCCGCTGGAATTCGACGAGCCCGCCGACCTTCACGGGATCGCCCGCACCAGCCTTTTTCGTGAGACGATAGATGTCGCGACGCTCTTTGTTCTCGCCGCGGGTGCCTTCCTTGGGGTCCGGGCGCAGACGCAGGGTCACCTGCGTGCCGGCGTCGAGGCCGAATGCCGGGGCCGACAGAATGCCCCTTACGAGATCCTTGTCGCCGCTCGACTTCGCCTTGTCGGCGAGGACGAACTCGGTGATCTGGACGACCACGTTTTCCGTTTTTCCGCCACCACCGCTGGTGGTGCGCTTTTTCGCGAGATCCGCGAGGCCCATGATTTCAACCTTTCCGTTAGAACCCAAAGTGAGCCAGATTTTCGGCTCCCTCCCCAGGTTCGGAGTGATGTGGGAAACTAACCGCCGGGGCTGCAAGAGACGTCATCATGCGTTCCATCATCGCTCCGACGTCCTCCTTGCGGTCCAAGAGGTCTTGCCGCTTGCCCCTGGGTAGAGTGGACGACAATTTCTCTCGGACGAATCTGTGGGGTCTTTCGCTGCAAGAGACCAATGCGGCCTCAATTTTCGCGGGGTCGTAGGCGCCGACGCTTTCCACCGGAGCGGTCTCGATCAGTTCGCCGAGCCGGGCAACAATAGACTCCGGGTTCTCATCGTTGCCGTAGGCCTCAACGATCTGGCGGCTCACATTCAAGAGATCGGTGAGGAAGGAAGCGACGTTCTTCTGGTCGAACTTCGACGGCCCTCTCAGACCCTCGATTTCATGGATCGGCAGACCAATATCCGCCAGCCGCTCGACCGCGCTGTCCACATCCATGACGGCGCTCGCCCTAATTTCCATCAGACCCAGCGTCAAGACGGCCTCTCCGACAGGACCGTTCTCCGCAATCCAGGATTCGACTTCCTTCCGCGCATCGTCGGCAACCTCGCTCGAATGCGAGGCGACGATCTTGTTTATAACGAACCGCTCTGCGGCATCGCGAACCTGGGCGGGCATCTTCGCCAGCATCTCGACGCGCGGCCGAGCTACATGTTTCGGGACCACTCCCTTGAGCACGTGCTCCCGCCAATAGAACTCGCCGATCTCTATCGTCCGGTCGAAGACCTGCTGACTTTTCTCGACCTCGATGACCTCGACGTCGTTGCGCTTGTAGTCGTACATCGCAAGCATCATGCGATCGACGAAAATGCCCTTTCCGATGGCGCCGAGCGCATAATGGTGCGTCTGATAGACGTAATCGTCATAGCCGCCATAACGCCGATATTGCTCGAGCATATCGGTCGTCGGCGCCTTGAAATCGACGACGCATATCTTGCCGTCGATGTCATAGATTTCATCCGGCGAGGAAAGATGCCAGTCGAGGTCTGGGTGTGGGCCACACTGAATTCTGGCCTTGAGATCGTCTCTCCGGGCAAAAACCCGTCCGTCCCGCTCCATCCGCCTCTCGAAGACGGATCGAATGAACGGCTCCAGTTCGGATCCCCGGCGCGTGTCGTCGGTTTCCCCGTCCGGGATAGCCCGCAGCAGCTTCGCTCTAACAATCTCGTGGGCGCTCGAAAATACGTGGAAACGTCCCTCAGACGAGGCGATGAGAGCGCCGATGTCAGATCCGCCGAAGCCCCCGGCCCGCCGAAGATGCCACTCCAAGCGAGACGGATCGACGCGCGCCGTCCCCGAGATCCAGCGTTCAGCGGTCTCGCGGGAAATATGCTGAGATTGCGGAAGCGCGGCCACAACCTTTAACAATGGATCAATGTCGAGCATCGAGCACCTCTTCAGAGCAGAGGTGCTCGATCTTCCTGCAAAGCAGAAATCAGGGGCCGACGATCACCGGCTGCCGATCATGGAGGGTATACCCGGCGAACGGAGATCCGACCGTCGTCGTTATGATCAGGTTCGAGCTATCCCTGACCGCCGATTCGACCATCTGGGTAGATGCATTCCACGTGCCGACCTTGGGCGAAGAAAGATAGATGACACGCAGGCCGGCAAGCACGTCCCCGTCCTTGTAGGTGGACAGCACGGGGTTTGCCACGAAAACCGTGATGATCATCCCGGATCCATTCGCATAGGACGCGAATCTTCCGTTTGTCAGGTTTTGCGCGACAGACGGCAGCTTTGCGGCCGGATTGATGACGCCGGCGGAGCAGGTTGTTCCGCAAGTTGCAACCGCGGCCGCGTGGTATGTCGCCATCTGCTTGGCCACGGCCACATAACCGTTCCGCCTCATTTCCGAGTTTACGTCGCCGCTGGACATGACCACGAAGCTGAAGAGAGCCGCCATCACCGCAGCAATGAATACCATCCACATCGTTACTTCGTCCTGTCGATCGGCGGCTTGTTCTGGCTCATTCTCATCTCCTGCTGGGCGATTTCATTCGCCAGCTGCTCGATTTTCCCCTCCCGCAACCGCTGCCGAGGCGCGCTGTTTTCGTCTCCCATGAAGAGAAACGACGCCTGCGGCACGCGCTTGATGACGCCCTGATCCTCGGTGGCCACCAGCTTCTGGTGTATGACCGCCGCGATGCCCTGGCTCAAGGTGTGCCGAGCGAAGCCGATATCGGTCGTCGCATCGATCGACAGCTTCAGGAGAGACTGGATCGCCTCCTGCACCGATCCCGCATGGATGGTGGTCAAAACGACGTGACCGTTAATCGACGCCCGGAGAACCTCCTGCGCTTCGTCTCGCGCAAGGATTTCGCCAACCATGATGTACCGGGGAGTGATGCGGAGCGCGCGCTTCAGCGCCGACGTGAAGTCACCATTCTCGACCTGGACCTGGAAGCAGTGACCGTAATTCCCCACCGGTCCTGACATCTGCAACTCCGGCGGGTTTTCAATCGTCACCGCCGGGCCGCCGAACGCCCTGAGATATTCCTGAAGAAGCGAGTAGCACGTCGTCGTCTTGCCGTCGCCGGTGCGTCCGGCAAGCACAATCATTCCGTGTGTTCGTCCGATATGCGCCAGTTCCCCCATCGCGCGCTTCGGAAAAAGCAGGGTCCCCAATTCGGGGACGGTATTGAGCGACCGACGCAGCGTGAACCAGTTTCCGTTCATTTCCGGGATGCACGTTACACGATAGCGGACGCCGCTATAGTCCATGAAATACGAGTCCGCCTCTTTGCCCCTCGTGCCTTGTTCGGACCTGGCGATCACGATTTTCCGAACGGATTCGATATCGGAAAGCAGCTCCGCAGGCAGGCGGCTCAACGGTTCGTCGGGCGCATCCAGACATCCGCGCAGGAAGACGTCACCCGTGGCCGAGAAATAGAGATCCGTGAACTCCAGATCGTTGATCGAATATCGCTCGTCGGACGTTGTCGCCAGAGCGCTATAGACTCCGGACGCGGACTCGCCCTGCCGGTCACGCGCTGGGACGATCGCTAGTTTCTCGCTGGACATACCTTCTGCCTTCCTAGGAAACCGTGTGCATCGCCAACATGATCAAGCCGCTGATCGAACTCAGGATCCAGCCCAATATCCCGGCTGCCGTCGCCATGCCGACATAACTCATGATGGACGCCTGGGCCTTCACGCGCGCGACGTCCTCTTCCACCCGGCGATGGCTCATCCGATCAAGCATTTCCTCGAAACGATTCATCTCGGAGAAAGCTCTCAACTCGCGAACCAGCGCCCTGTCGGGAAAGTTCTGCCCCGCGAGGAACAACGCCTCGCCGATCGATTTGCCGTTGAGCGTGATCTTCAAGGTCTTCCGCAGGCGCTCCGCATACCAGGGAGACGCATTCTTCAACAACAGCTTCAACACCTCGTGATCCGGGATGCCGGCCTTGATCAGGCTTGAGAGCGCGAGCATGAAGCCGGTGCCTTGGACGAGACGGTAGAGCGACCATGGCGGGTATCGATCGAACCGATTTCGAACGCTGCCTGTCCACCGGCTCATCGTGAAGGTCACCGAGAAGATGATGCCGGCCACTGCCGCGACGATCAGGATGATATAGGCCCGCACGAAATCTGCAGCCACACCAAGCGCGCCGATGCTGCCCGTCCACTCCTCTCTGGGAACGATCGTTTCGATCACCGGAAAGATGGAAAATGAGAAGAAAGAGAACATCGTGAAGAGGCCGGTCATGAGCAGCGCAGGATATGCAAGGCCGCCAACGACCGCCGATTTGATACGCCCAATGCTTTGCTGCATGAACGCCGCATTCCGCAGCGCCGAAACCAGATCGGATTTGTCGCCGGCCGACAGCAGGATTTGATCCCGCTCTGGCACCCAGTCTCGAACGCACTCGCCGAAGGGCAGGCCGCCCCTATATCGCTTCCGCCAGGCTTCGAGCGCGGCCGCGGTTCCCGTGCCGGGCTTCCGCCCGTCGTCGGACGCATGATTGTAGAGAAGGTCCAACGCTTCCTTCAACGAGACGCCGTTCTCCAGATAGTTGCCGAGCGCCTCATAGAGTTTCACTCGGGCGGCACCCGTGAACTGAAGTCTCATCCACCAGTCGTTGATCTCGTCCAACGTCATTCGATCATCCCAATCACAAAATCGCGCCGGTCCATCCTGAATTCACTCAGCTGACCAACCTTGTCCTCGATGTCGCGAGGGTCGACTTCTCCCCTCAGAATTTTCTGGATGCCATGCTCCAGCATCCGCAGTCCTCGACAATCTTTCAGCCAATGTTCGATCGCTTCCTCACGGCCGACATTTCTCAAGAGATCGAAGAACTTCTGATCGGGACGAATGATTTCCGCGACTGCCGTGCGGCCTCGATAACCCTTGTGAGCGCACTCGTCGCAGCCCTTGTCATTTGCGAAATAGACGGAATCGATGCGATTACCCGCGATCTCGCGCATAACCTGGAAGATCGCAGGGTTGACGATATCCGAGTGACGATGTTCGAAGTCGTTGAAGGGCACCCGGCAATGGGGGCAGAGATTCCTCACCAGTCGCTGGCCAATCAGGCCGACGACGATGCTGGCATCGTAAATGTAGAAGTCCTCGACTCCGCGCTCGCGCAGGCCCAAGGGTATTGAGACCGCATCGTTGCTGTGAATGGTCGTCCACAACAAGTGGCCATCGAGAGCAGCGCGCATCGCAACACGGCCGGACGCCTTGTCTCGAATCTCGCCGACCATGATGTGGTCGGGGTTCGATCGCAGGAGAGCATAGAGCGCCGCCTGAAACTTCTTGGCGCGATCGTCTTCATCGATGGCGTTCAGAACCGGGAGCTGCATCGCCCCGTGAATTACGTACTCCGGTGGGTCCTCGATGGTCCCGACCAGCTTCTCGTACTTCACTTCCCGCAGAAATGCGGACAGGCAAAGCTGCAACGTCGTCGACTTGCCGGACCCGGTCGGTCCGGAGATGATGATCGCGCCATTTGGGCGGCGGCGCATCTCTTTGATCATCTCGACCTGCTCTTTGCTATAACCAAGCGAGTCGATATCCGAATGATCCTTCAGCGATGTCTCATAGAGCAACCGCGCGATCAGGGCCCGACCCTGGTTCATCAGCGGATTGAACTGAAGCCGGATCGAACCGACGCCCTCGGGCAAGCCGGGCTGGGTAACCGCTGAGATGCGCGCGCCCTGATACTCTTGCGGCTTGTAAGTGGCGTCAGAAGCGTCCGTCATGTAGTGCGCGGCATGGAAAAGCTGGTCGGCGTCGCGGGCCGTGATCGACCCCAGCCTGCACAAGACGCCATCGACTCGGATCGAGACCGTGGCCAGTGTCTGGTCCCCCAGATTCTCGTAGGTCACGAACAGATCCGAAGCACGCGACCTGGCTGCGCTTTCGAAGAGTTCAAGAACCCGGGTCTGATTGGTCTCGCGGTCAACTGTGCTGACGGCGGTGTTGCGCGCGAGCTTCTTCTGCTGGCGTTCGTAAATCTCCCGCAGAACGGAGCGGTCGACCTTGTACTGCCGAACAATCGTCTTGCCCGAACGGACGACCTTCATGCGCAGGCTGACCGCATGCTGGTTCAGCGGGTCCATGCGATCGATGAGGAAGATGCCCGACCCGCTGCCGCGCCTGTTCACCAGGAACGCCGCGCGCTCTTGCGCCAACGGAGTGCCAGGCACTTCGCCGCCTGAGTGAGTGATCAACATGTCCGAGGCTTCGAGCATCTGGGCGACCTCGGCCTCGGTGGCTTCGATCGCGTCGGGCAGTTGTCGGCCTTGCTTCACCAGAGTTGGGGCGGGCGTCGGCGACACGGGAATCGTGGCTCGAACGTCGGTCGAAGGCGGAATCATCTTCGACGGCGCCGACGTAGGCTGATCGGTGTCATCCCAATTTGGCGGCACGTTCATCCCCGCACTCCTACGTCCGAATCCTATCAGCGAGCGGCAACCGCGGAGCCGAACGACAACTGCGAAGTCGAGCCATTCGGCTTCCTGATGACAACGCCATCGCGACCGATTGCGATGACCTTGCCCAGAGGCGTCATGCTCCCAGCCCCGACGTAGACCTCTTCGCCGTTTGGCCCCTGAAGGGTTGCGCTCATCGCGCCGCCGACGCCTTGAATGGTCGTCACCATCCACGGTCCAGATGGCGGCGCGGCGCGTGTGGCCGCAACCGGCGACGGCGCGCCGCCCGGAGGGACATCACCGGACTTCGCAGCAGCCGAGTCCAGCTCGCTCCTGAGGTTTGCGGCATCCACTTTGAGTTTCAGAATGCGGTTCTGCCGCTGGAGCATTGCGACTTCATCGATTTCGCTCTGATATGGCGACGTATCCGCGTTTTTCAGCTCCGTATTGGCGCCGTCCGCAGCAAGCGCCTCGAGCGTGGCAGGGGACGGCGCCGGCGCTTTCCCCGGCACGATCGCATCGACGTTGTTCGGCGCGCCAGGCATGGGGTCGGCGACCACCGAGGCGGACATCATCACGAGGGCGAGGCCGACGCTAATTGGAAGCAGGCGGCTGAATTGGGCGACGCTCATAGAACTCTCCTTCGATATTCCACTGTCCATTTGGTTCGCGCGTAACCTGTTTGAGCGTGAGAGCCGGAACAGGATAAAGCAGGCCGATAAATTCCCGCGGGTCCGCGCGAGTCGAGAAGGTGAAGCCAACCTTTGCGTAACCGTTCCCCTTCGTTTCCGCGCCGAATTTGACTTCCGTAAATCGCTCATCGAGCTGCGAGAGGAGGTATCTCTGCGTCAGAGCGAGCCGTCCGCCGGGTGACGATTGTGGGTAGGCGTTCAGCGCAGGCATCACCCACGAGACCAGGGCGCTGGTATTGCCCTGTGGCACGATGTTCGGCTTGAAAGTGCGGCTGTTGACGGAGGCAGCTATCCAGTTGATCGTCCCGCCGGCGCGCCGCAGCACAACGGTAGCCCGATCCCCCTGACAGCTGGCGCCGGCCTGATCCCATCCCGCGACTTCGAAATTGTGCTCTGCCAGCGTTTTGACGCAGGTCGCGAGAAGATCGACGCCCGCCGGTGTTCCCTCCCATGGAACGGGAACGATCGCAGGCTCGCGAGCCGCTTTCTGCGCCATCACGAGACGCAAAGCCTCAAGGCGCTGATCGTCGAGATAGCTCTGATACCAGGAATAGCCATAGGAACCGGCCGCAACCAATGCAATCCCGAAGGTGACGCCAGCGACAAGGCGGAGGTTGACCGCGCTTGCCGGGCGCATGACGCTCCGCGACTTGCCGCGCACCATCTGCTCGAGCTCGATGTCCTGAGTATCCGGGATGCCCCAGGACGCGGGTGCGACGCGATGGTTCCAGCTTCCGTCTTTCAGATACTGCCGGAAGAACTGCTGAGCATCGTCTTCCGCGAAGACGCGGTCGCTCTCGGCAAGAATGCTGTCGTCCTTGACCGCAAGAAAATACACCCCCTGCGGCACACGAAAGGCGCCGAGCCAGGAACCGTCGGAGTGGTCAGCGACATGAGCAGCCAAAGACGGCATCTTCAGCGATTGTCCGAACATGGTGCTGCCCAGCCCGAACTGAGGCGACGCACCACCGCGTGCGCAGAAGATGTTGTATATGCCTTCCGAAGCGCGCAGCGCAGCGCGGGCTTCTTTGGCCGGTTTCTCGTCTGCATTATGCCATTGCAAGCCGACGGCGAACGGGCGACCGCCGACCTTGACCACGCCCGTCAGCGCGACGTCAGAATCGGCGGTCTCGTGCTCGTCGTTGAAATTCATGCTCATCTTCAGCCGCCTCAGTTCGCCGACGACGAAATCTTCGTGTTGTCCGTGTTGATCACAACCGGCGTGATCATGATGACGAGAATGTCGCGCGTATCGCTGCCGTTCTGACCGCCGCCAAGAAGCGGAAAGTCAGGCGAGCCGACGCCGCTTTTGGCGTTCTGGGATCGCACCTGCTCGAAGCCCGCAAGCACGAGAGTGGAGCCCGTTTTCAGCATATTCTGCTGAATGAAGCTCCTCTGGTTCACGTTCGGAAGCTGAACCGAATTGGTGTCCACCTTGAAGGTGTCGAAGCCATTGTCGGCACCCACCAGCTCCGAAATATTGATGCCGTATTCCAGCATCACCTGACCATCCGGCATTACCTTCGGCAGAACGTTAAGGCTGAAACCCGTGTTCACCTTGTCGGTGTCGACAGAAGTCTGCGACGCGGTCTGATTGAGGGTCGTGGAGATCGACTTCACGTAGTTGCGGGTATTCGAGACCTGCAACGGCACTGGGACGCCCGACATCGTCGTGACCGATGCCGTCGTGACAACCGACACCTTCCCGATCTTCGAGAGGGCTTCGATCAGCGCATTCGATTCGTTGAAAACCGAGTTCGGATCGAGCACGCCAACGTTTACCCCGGACATGCCGGTCGTACCGGCAAGGGTTGACGTCACCGAGCCAGAGCCGGTCAACGAGAACGGGGTAAGCGTGCCGAGGCCGGCACCGATATGCCCGTTGTTGAAGATGCCCTGGAGGTCGAGATTGTAGCTGTCCGACGAAGTCAGCGAGACATTCAGAACCTCGACCGAGATCGCAACCTGCCGCAGAAACTTCTCGTTCTGCAGGTCGATGTAGGTCGCGACCCTGTCCATCACATCGTAGGGTGCGCTGACCGTGATCGACGATGTGGTTTGGGACACTGCGAAGAAGCCGTCCGAGCCGATCATCCCCTTGACCGTCGTCTCGAGTTCCTTCCAGAGATTGAGCGCCATCCGAACGACGGCCTGCTGCTGCGAACCGGCCTGGATCGACTGGCTGGAACTGCCGCCACCGGTATCGGCATCCGAACCGGCCTTCATGGACGATTCGAGATCCACCGTTGTCGGCATCGCCGCGATCGCGAAGGTGCGGGTGACCAGGCGATAGAAGCGAATCTGGCCTTCCTTATATTCCCACGCCACGCTGAAATTCGAACTGACCTGATCGAGGAAGCCGCTGAGAGGACCCTTGTAGTTCGGCTTGAGAGTTCCGCCGACGGCGCGCGCCACGCTTCCGCTTGTCTGTGCCGTACCGCCTGAATTAACGGCGTTGATAGCGGCGTTGACGTCGAAACTGGGCGGCACGCCATTCGCTCCACTCGCAGCGGCGGCCGGCGCCGGCGGAAGGTTGATGGCTGGTGCGGCCGGCGCCGAGGCCGAGACGGAAGAAGATCCGCCCAGAAGCTCGGGCGCATAAATGACGCCGATATTCGTCGCACGCGAAATCATGTCGCCGATCTGCGTAAGCGAGAGCTGCCTGGCGCTAACCATCGTCACGCCGTCGAGGTCGAACTTCCGTGGCAGCCGGTCGCCGGACCTCATCTTCGCGCTGGAGCCGCCGACCCAGACCGCATCGGAAACCTGCACTCGACCATAAGTCGCCGCATCGGACGGCGTTGCCGCAGCCTGAAGCGCCGGCTGCGCACGATCGACCGTGTTCCTTGCATCATCGTCCGCCTTTTTCACCGTCGGCAGAGTGCAGCCGGTGAACGAGAGCGCGATCGTCGCGCAGAGAAGCGTCCTCAAGATGTACATTGCAAACTCCTGGCGCTCAGCGCGTATCGTCTTTGGCGTTGGAAACGACCAAAACGTGGTTGCCGTTGAAGAAGGTGGGGTAGAGCGGCGGCGTCGCCCGGATCGACTTGAAAAGTGCCGTCGAAGCCGTCAGGAAGTCGCCCTCGAAGGAAGCGGGCGCTTCAATCGGGTACTGGTAGTCGGACTTCCAAACGAGCGTCCAGCCGCCATTCTTTGCCCATTCGTAAAGCGTGTCCTGAAGGTCGCTGCCTTCTTTCGCGGACCAAAACTTGTGATCCGCCGAACCGTCGGGGAAGGCGGCCGGAGCCGATGAGGCGGACAGCGCGATTGGTGCCGATTGCGAAGAGTTCGTCGCTGGCACGGCAGGGGCGGCCGGCACCGCGGTCGAGACCTCGGTGCCGGAGGGAATTGGCGCCATGGAAACGGGAGCCGACAGCGGTGCCTCTTTGGGCGAAAGGCCGGTCGGTTTTGAGGCGTTGGCCGGAACCGTCGGCGGGACCGCGGCGACGGAGATCGGCGGCGTGATCGATTGCGGCTTCGTCAGCGCAGAGGTCGAAACGGCGGATGGAGCCGGAGCCTGTTCGCTGGCGGTTTCCTCGGAAATGCTGGCGTCCGCCACCTTCGAGGTCCGATAGGGCACAAGCAGAAAACCGCCACTGTCGCCGCCCGCCGGCGTTGACGGCGACGACCTTTCGTCCGCGGCGACAGGGGATTCCCGTTTCTCGAGCGCGGAAATTCTGACACTTCGTCCGATGACCGTCGCCTCGAGGCCGTTGGCCGCCGCGAAATTTCCGAGGACCGTCCGCCAAGGACCGCGCCCCTTCCAGGTGACATGCGCGTCCGCGTCCGTTCCCGGCGCAAAGCTCACCTCATATTGCGATGGCACGATCTGCCTGAGGGCGAAGGAAAGCGGGATGTCCGTTCCGAACCCATTCACCTCGGCCGCAGATAGAGGCAAAGGCGCCAAAAAAGCTGCCAACACCACCAACAGTCCGAATACTTGCTTCTTCATTCCGAGACCTCTTTGCCTCTGCTCTGCATTTGTTGTACTTCGCTCTATACTGCTTTGACAAAAGAAAAAGCGGGCTTAACGCTCCCGTACTTGTAATGGTTACATGTCGGGAGCGCTTTTAATGCAAATATTTTGCTGGACAACTGCTTGCGGCCGTCCAGAGCGGCGACGTTTCATTCCGTGGAAGGCCACTTCAATCCATCTCGGAAATTGATCCTGGCGAAACCAGAGGCTCACCGCCTGCTTGGTCATGCCGAGCGCGCGGCTCAATTCTTTTCCGTTTTCAAGCCCGAGCCTGGACATCCAGTCGCGAACTTCCGCGGCCGACAGCCGACGTCCAGCCAGCACTTCCGAGGCTTCTTTGTCGTTACGGACGAGAAGAGCGTTATAGCCAATGCAAAATGTCGTGATGTAGAAGGGCGTTGAGCCCTTCCGGCGCCAGTTGCGAATTGTCATCGGGGTGACGAAGAGCGCGGCGGCCCGTTGTCCGTCCGTGATCAAACCGGCCGTCGTGCACCACTTGTCGAAGAGTTCGTACTGCATGTCTCCGCCTTTAATCTCTCATTAGCCAAGCTCGGCGCCTCACGCCCGCCGGCCCCATTTCCAATCCTCGTAACGCGCAATCATTCGGCGCCAGAGAAGGCGCGCTGCCTCACCGCGATCACTTTCCTCGCCAAGCTCGGCGCGGCTCGAAACCCCACACAGGTAGCGCACCATGTCCGCCGCAAAGGCTTCGGCGGGTCGATCGCCACGCGCGAGGCGCGGCTGATCCTCCGGTGCGACTTGTTCTTCAAAGCTCTCCGCCAGCCATCGTTGAAAGTCTGGCGTTCGACTGAGAAGCTGGCTTTGCTGGATAGGGGAGAGCGTGCCGAAGGAACGCCTTCTTCGAACATGCTCCGGACGCTGCAGGTTCTCGTCGTCGTCGACCGCCCACATGGTCAGAAGCAGCAGGTCGCCGCCCTTTCGCCCAGCGGTACGGTGCTGTAGCGGATGCGGCATCTCGCCGGCCTGCTCGCCGAGCAGAAGCTTCACCGACATTCCGGCAAAGCAATCGTCCGACCAGGCCAGCAGCAGCGCTTCCCCGGCAAAGTCAGTCTCCGCGTCCTGTCCGCCTACTTCCTGCTTGCTGATGACCACGTGCAATCGCTGGCCACTGCTCGCTCCGCACGCCAGCCCCTTGAGAGGGTGAAGGCTTTTCGGGCCGACATCCTTCAACTCGAGCTTGGCGACCATTCCGGACCGCGCCGTCGAAGCCCAATCAAGGAGTTGAACGGCGCCGGCGTACATTGGCGGCGTTGATCGATAATCGCGCTCACCGGTCGCCTGAGGCGCGTGGGGCTCGCGGTGCCGGGCGGGGCGAGGAAATGACGGAAGGCTCCACATCACAGTTCCAGCGCCTCTTGGGCGGCCATAAAGCCCGTGGTGGTGAGGCAACGTCCGCGCGGCGTCCGCTCAATGAGCCCGAGCTGGAGAAGGAATGGCTCGATCGCGCTCTCGACCGTCTCCTCATCTTGAGACAACATCGCCGCCAAGGTGGACAGACCGGCGGGACGTCCTCGAAAGCGGTCGCGAAGAGTGGAGAGGTACGCGCGGTCTTCCGCGGTCAGGCCGCGACGATCGACGCCGGTGGCAAGGCAGGCTTCGGCGGCGAACGCGCCGCTGACCGCTCCCGCCTCCGCTGCGACGGCGAAATCCCGGACCCTACGCAAAAGTTGAAGCGCGATCCGCGGCGTCCCGCGCGCTCGGAGTGCGATTTCTTCAGCGGCTTCGGGCGTCAGCGCCACATCGAGGACTTCAGCCTTCGCGCTCACCAACCGGGCGAGCGACGCCACATCGTAGTAGGAGAGCACCAGGTCGGAACCAAATCGCATATACAGGGGAGGCGACAGCATCCCTTTTCGCGTTGTCGCCGCGACGACGGTAAATCGTGGAAGTTCGATATCGACCGCGCGAGCCTGTGTTTCGCTGCCGATCATGATCTGGAGGCGGTAATCCTCCATGACGGGGTATAGGAGCTCCTCCGCAGCAGGCGGCAGCCTATGAATTTCGTCGATAAAAAGGACGTCGCCCCGCCTGATCTGGGTAATCGACTGGATCAGGTCCTTCGGTTTGGAGATCGTCGGGGCATGGACGGTCTTTACCGTGCCGCCCATTTCGGTGGCGATGATATGCGCCAGGCTCGTCTTTCCCGTGCCTGGCGGGCCCGACAGCAGAATATGCTCGAGCACATCGTCGCGCGTGCGCGCCGATTTGATCATGACCGACAGGTTCGCGCGCAGATCATCCTGGCTGACGAACTCCGCCAAGGTTCGTGGCCGTAGAATATTCGCGCTTTCGAACTGCGCCTCGTCGACATCGGCCATTCCGGCAATCTCCCTTCGATGCAGGAGATCTGAGCCCCATATCCGGGACACCAACCGGAATCGGAAATTTATTTGACCGGTGCCGAAAGCATCACAGCGGACCGGCGTCGCCCGCCGTCACCCTTTCGATGAGGAAGAAAGCGTAGTCGACGAGGGGATCGACCGGCGCCTCGCGGTCGCCCCTCATCACTTGCATCCGCCACTTCGCGAGAACGCGGCCGTCGCCTCCGCCGAACTGCTTCAAATCCGACGACAGTCCGCTCAGCCACTCGTTGTTGAGGGTGCGAATTGAGGCGATGCGCCTCATCGCCTCACTGTCTTCCGGCGGCAACATCCGGTCGCCTGAATGTGCCTGCAGGTACCGCAAGAAAGCGGGGTAGGGGTCGGAACCGTTCAGTTCAACCTCACCTTGTTCGACACTGAGGAGGAACGCATTCTCTAGCGCCACGAGGTCGTTTGATCCCAACCGATACCGCACGGCCTCGAAGATCAAACCAGGAAGCCTGCTCATCGGCGATTGTCGAATGCGCGCGACGATACCTGCCGCGCTGCGCCGGCGGCGCGCGGCGCGCTCCTCATTTCGCGCGTGGGCCGCGAGCTTTGCAAAGCGCGCCGGCGGCATTTCCACCAGCTGGCGCCCGACAGTTCGCTCCGCGTATCCCACGAACAATGGAACCCAGCCTTGCTCCCCCTCGCCGGCGAGGATTTGGTCCGGCGTGAGGCGATGATTGGGATGGTTCACATAGTTCGTGCCACCCGCACTCATGCTGAGCATGTAGCTCTCGCACAGCCCGAGAAATGCCTTCGCGGGATCCGCCGTCGAACTCGTGAAGAACAGGAACGAGAGCACCGCGATGCGATCATTGTCATCGCCTCGCATGCGCTCTGCCCACGCCACCTCCTGGCGCCATCTCACGAAATGCATGAGGTTCGCGAACTCAGGCGAATATAGCCGCGCTGCTTTCTCCGCCGCTCGATAGGTGACATGAAACGGGTCCCGGACCCGGGTCGAAATCCAGGTCAAAAATTTTGCGTTCGGCGACTTGATCGCATCGCCGAACATGTCGTCGCGCTGCAATACGTCGTTCATCCATTCGCGCCGCAATCGCTTCAGGGCGTCCTTACCGTTGAGCGGGGACGCCGCGATAATGTCCTCGGCCTGCGCCAAGGTCTGCGCTGTCAGGTTGATCGACGCGAGTTTGAGCCGCAGGAAGTCCGCGATTTCGGTTTGCTCGTCGATCATTGGAAGTCCTCCAGCAAAGAGGCGATCGTATCCTCGTCAATGTCGGCGAGGTCGGGACTGCTGACCTTTTCCCGCCGGATCGCGAGCCATTGCAGGAACGATTGATCGGGGTCGACCACACGACGGTCCTGCATGTCGGTGCGCCATTCTTCCTCGAGCGTCTCCAGATCGTCGGCATCGTTCAGGTAGTGCATGGCGGCCTGGAGCGTCTCGACGCGCAACACAACCGTGCCGCCGCGCTCGTAGTCCGTGCGGCCATCCAGGAAGTCCAGGGTATTCTGGTCACGCGTCGCACGGCCGCCGGCGCCGATCGGATCATGGACTGAACGCGCCGGGGCGAGCATTTCGCCTGACGATTTGAAGCTTGTGGTGAACTTGCACCGGAGAATTTTGCCGCCGCGGCCGCCCCGGACATATTCGACGGCAACCTTGAAATCGCCGACCTCATTGATCTCGGCCACGGACGCTTCGATCACGCGCTGACGGAAGTTGTCGAGGCGCCTTGCATAGCTGGCCTCGACTCCCAGAGTTTCCCTCAGCTCATCCACGGTCACATCCCAGACGGGCATGCGTCGCTTTACGAAAAGCGACAGCACTTCGTAGAGCTTCAGGCTGTATGAACTCTTGAACTTCTGGAATGTGCTGATGTTGAGGGTCCCGTAGATGTCGGGGTCTGACAGCATCTGCATGAGAAGGGGGTCGAACGCGAAAACGATATACCCATTTTCGGTTCGCGAGATGTCATAGCTCAGATAGTGGATGACCACGTGATGGTCGACGCCGGCTTCATCCTTGTAGTCGATCTCGATGTTGGCCTTGCCCAGCCTGGTGAGCGATTCCTGAAGGCGTTGCGTCGAGGTGTGGCCGAGATAGAGCAGGACGTCCCTTACAGGCACCCGATGTACTTCTCGCGTGTGGAGGAACGGCAAGGTCCGGTGCATAAGAAAATTGAGGATCTTGGAGTCGACCAATTCGAGCGACCCTCGATCGCGCGACATGATCACCTCCTTCGCCTTCCGGAACGTGTTTCTATCTCCGCTCGAGATGAGGCCACGCGACATTCGCTCTCTCCATTCACTACATGCCGCGCTGAACTTTCCTCGCGACTTCACTCCAAGAAGTGATCTTCGTTGAGGAAAGTTCAGCTCGATTTGCAGTGATAAACGGAGTTTTAGTCGGTTCCCGGACAAGTAATTTGCCCGTCCATGTAGTGAAGTTCAGCGCGACTTGTAGGGAAGTTCGTTAGTAGGGTATACGGATTATTGTTTGTTTTCAATCACTTACGAGATTTTAAAATCGCCCGAAATATAGAATAGATAGCCAATGGATTTCTCGATGCCGTAATGGGTTTCAGCCCATCTCCGATAGAAAAAAATCGCCGGATGCATGGCCAGGTCGGTCTCCGCTGGCGCTGATTCAATCCGGCGGGTTTCGCGGACGACGGTTTGAGGAAGTATTCGCTTAGGCGGTCGAACACCTCAGGGATTTCTCCTCGCGCTACTCGAGTCCCAAATTTGCCTTCAACTGAAGCACCAGGGCGCGAACATCTTGGGATTCGGCCTCGAGCCGGCTCAGCTTCTCCTCAAGCAACCCGAGATAAAACCGCGCATCGTCTTGTCCTCCAGGCCGACGCGAAAGACGAGTGTCGGCCGCTCGATGAACCCTCGGGGAAAGCGTCGACTGCGGCGACACGAAAGGTCTGCCGCCGACCCGCATGAGCGAAGTAGGTCTCTCCAGCGTCGATGCGACGGCTTCATCGATGTTTCGGCCGGCCGCCCGGTCTCGAAGCTGCAGATGAATTGGCGAAGCACCCTTATCCGCCGCTTCACGCCTCTGTCCGAGGGCATTGGCCGAGCGCTTCTCACGCACCTCGTTTTGCCGACGTCGCGGGAGCCCTCGGAAAAGCAGATAAAGCGACAACGCCTCCCGCGAAATACGGTAGACCTCTTGTCCCCGTGCAGCCTCGATTGTCGCGTCCAGATCGCCTCGAGCAATGGCTCGGCGAAGAGTGTCTTCTGAAAGGCTCGCTGCTTTGGCGGCGCCGGCCAGGCTGTAATCGGTCGCCGCTTCCACGGAATTGATGATCCCCCGCAAGCTGGGATTCGAAATCCCAGCCGATCGCGTTCTCTCGAAGAGATCGCCCTGACTTTTTCTAGGACTAGCTACCTCTCCGTGAGACCGGGTTCTGCTAGGGGTATCAAATGCTTGCCGATTCATGTTCCAGATCAGCCCTTTATGCCAAGCGCTGCAGAGCAGCTTGAAGCTATATCCACATTTTCTTCCAATGCGCCGCGCCGGAAATTGCCCGTCGAGGACGCATGATCTCCGCGCCAGGAGGGGGCGGGCAGAGCCCTTCAGCCACGCAAAGGCTGAGTAGCCGTTGAAAAATTTACTACGGTTTCAATGAGTTGGCAAATTGTTGGAAAAATAATTGTCCGGACTTTACTGTTCCGGCGAAGTGATGGCGGTGATTTCTTCTGCCGGCGGCCATGGGTCGCAATTGCTGGCGGCGAGACCTCACTTGTCTCATGGCCCGTCGGGGGCGCGGAAGCCCGCCAGAATATGCAAATGCATAGGGTAGCGGCTTCTATTCCTATCTGCGGAGGCTGGCGAGGTGCGCAATTGAGACCCGGCAATCGGCGCCGCGGTGGCGTCGGAACCGGCCGGGCGGCCGCGGGCGTGAGGGTGCATTTGCGCACCGACAATTGCGGCGCGCACCCAGCGTTTGCGTCTTCAACCGGCCCGAACGTCAGGACAGACGGATTGCAGTGAGCTCCTTGTAAATGGACGGGCAAGGGTGATAGGCGCCCGGCTTCTTGCTCAGAAGCGCGACCAGAAAGCCTCGAGGATTTTTCAGCGCGGAAGCATCCCGTCGCAGCCTCAGTTCGATATGCAAGACGGCCAGAAGAGCGTCGTAGCGGTGCAGGGCCACGTGTTCTGGCATCCCTTTGTAACTGTGACGAAAAAGCAGTTCCCGGGCGACATCCCATGGATCGCCGATAAGTCCGAGAGCGGTCGCCGCCGCGGCCGCTGCCTTCGTTTGAGCCTCAGAAGCCGCACCCCATTCCCGTTGCCGAGCCGTACTTACAGGAATCTTAGAGGTGAGGGGATCAGCGAAAAATTTGTCGCTAGCTTTCCCAAAAAAAGAGGCCCACCAGCGCCTCAATTTTGAATCGGCAATCCGGTAGATGTTCACGACCTTCCGGTTGAGGACGTTAGACCAGCCACCGCGAACGACCTGGATCAACTGGTAGCGCTCGAGCACCCGGACCGCGCGCTCCGCCGTTCGTTTCGAGACGCCGGCATAAGCCGCGATCGCAGCGTAGGCCACGCGCACCTCACCGTCAGGCCTAAGATCGTGCAAGATCACGTAGAGCACGGCCCTGGTGGCCTCCGTGAGCTCGTATTGGCCGGTCAGAACGAAGTCGGGCAGTTTCGCGCCCATGTCGAACCATCTGACGCGATGCTTTCGTGGTCCATAGGGCGGCCGCGCACCCACGGTGCGGCGACGGTTGGTCCGTCGTTCGCCTTCGGCGGTGAAGGCGAGGGAGCGCTGGAGCGCGCTGTCGTCGCGCCCCCAAATCTCGCGTCTGCTGCGCTTCATCAGCCCGGTATCGAGCAAATATCGATGGTTTGTCGTCATTTCCCTCTCCATGTCCAGGAGAGAGGCCAAGCACCCCCGATCCGAGAAACGAGTTTCGTTTCGCGGCACACAAAGCGGTGGCGTTGCCTGGCAATCGCTCTTGCCAAGCCTGTCGGGCAGACTTATCCTTTGCTGAGCATCGGCAGAGGACAGATCCGCCTTTTGGCCTCTCTGTTTTCGGAACCCCTGGCAGCTTCCAACTGCCGGGGGTTCTTTCGTTTCAGGGCTAGGTCACCAGACCCTCCTTGGTCATGCGCCCGCATAGGCGCAATTCGAGCGGGGACGGCCGCGCAGGCGCTTGCCATCCGAATTACGGAGAGGTACTGTGGGGATCAGCAAATCGGGCCACAGCCCTCGGAATTTGAGACGACCCACGGCGCCAACCGTGGGTCGTCTTGTTTTTAGGCCGTCTCCGACTTGCCGGCGCGAAGCGCCTGGCGCACCAGATCTTCGACAACCAGCGCACGGCGCCGATCGCTTCCGATCTGGTCAATTTCGTTGAGGAGATCCACGGGGAAGTCGATCAGCACTTCTCGTCGTCCAGCTGCTCGCAGACGGCGCCGGTATTCTTTCTGAGCAATACGGTTTGCGCTGATTGTCATAAAGCCCTCACGAATCTCCGCACTCTTCCTAGTAATAGTGCCTGAGAACGCTACGGCCTCAACCTATCGTTGATGTTGACTCGATCAGGGAATCGGCAAGGGGCTGTGAAAACAGTGGATAACCGAATTGGTCAGGTCAAAAAATTCGCGCTTCCCAAATGGACTAGGACGTGCAGTGCGTGAGCGATTATAAAAATGGAGGTTCGTCATGGTGCCCCATTAATGAGCGGAGCACCGGATCAAAGGGAGGCGCCAAATGCAATCCAGATTGTGGAGAGGTTCGTTGGTTTCTGTCGCTCTTGTTCTCTTGGGCGGACATGCAATGGCCGACGAATCCTGTGCCGATATCATCGCCTTGTCGAAGACAAACTCGACCGAGGTGTCGGACGAAAGCGAGGTCTCGGCCAATGCGCGAAATTTCTGCGGTGCGTACAGCAAGCACCACAATGACTCTACCGGCTGGAGCTACGGTGCTGAGTATTCCTTTTTGTCGGCGACGATGGGCGGCAATCGCAGTAGCGCCGATGATGTTGCTTCCCGCTACTGCGATGCCGGCAACAGCTATCAAGCGCGCGCCGACGTCTACAAGAAATACGTCGAACTGATTGCTCCCGGTGCATTCTCCGCTTACAGAGCATGCATCACTCAACAATCTGACATCACGTTCCAAAAGGAAGGCTGGACTCCCAACGAGTTCACTCTTCGCTATCATTACATAGGCGCAACGACGGGTGCGCAGCCGACGAATATGATCTTCGCCCCGTCTAAAGGCGTTTCGTGCGCTTGGAGCGACACTAAATCAAACACTCAGGTCACTCGCCCAGGAGGCTCCG
>CAISYL010000124.1 GCA_903889655.1 uncultured Alphaproteobacteria bacterium
CCCGCCTATGCCTTCGTCGCCGATGTCAGCAAGCCGGAAGACCGCGCCAAGAATTTCGGACTGATGGGTGCCGCCTTCGGCGTCGGCTTCGTCGTTGGTCCGGTGATCGGCGGCCTGCTCGGCGAGTTCGGCGTTCGCGCGCCCTTTTTCGCCGCCGCGGCGCTCGCCCTTCTCAACATGGCCTATGGCTATTTCGTTCTGCCGGAGACGCTGGCGAAAGCAGATCGACGGCCTTTCTCATGGGCGCGTGCGAACCCCGTCGGCGCGCTCTCCCATCTGCGCGGCTATCCGGTGGTGTTCGGCCTCATCGGCGTGCTCTTCGTCCACTATCTCGCGCATAACAGCCTGCCCGCCGTGTGGAGCTTCTACGGCGCCGAGAAATTCCAGTGGAGCCCGCGCGAGATCGGATACTCGCTCGGCGTCGTCGGATTGCTGATGGCGATCGTGCAAGGCGGCCTCATCCGCGCGATCATTCCCCGCATCGGCGAGCGTCGGGCGGCCTATATCGGCCTCTCTTTGGCGGCCATCGCCTTTTTCGGCTATGCCTTCGCGCCCTATGGATGGGTCGCCTGTCTCTTCATGCTGCCGGGCGCGCTATCGGGCATCGCCTTCCCCTCGATCCAGGGATTGATGACCGGCGTCGTGCCGCCCAATGCGCAAGGCGAATTGCAGGGCGGAATATCGAGCGTTTCCAGCATCACCGCGATCGTGAGCCCCTTCGTAATGACGCAGCTCTTCGGCTATTTCACCGCGCCGGGCGCGCCGGTCTATTTTCCGGGCGCGGCCTATCTGGTGGCGGGCCTCCTCGAAGTCGTCGCGGCGCTTCTTCTCTTGCGCATGATCCGGCTCGCCGCGGTGGTGAAGCCCGCCTGATCTCTTCTTTCCTTGACAGGCCTCGCCCCTCCCGATTGCATCGGATGGCCCGTCCGGAACCTTATAAACATCGTGGGCAGACAGGGGGACCAATGAGCCTTCAGCTCTTCTTCATCGATCCGTTGCTGCGTTTTCAGGTGAAACGCCGTTTCAAGAAAAATCCGGACCTGATGACGCTGCGCGCGATCATGGTCGCGCAGGAACCGATGAACTCGAAGCTGCCGGCCGACATCACGGCGCAGCAGATCGAGCTCGGCGGCGTGCCTGTGGAAAAGCTGACCGCAACAGGCGCCGAGACCAGCGGTGCCTTCCTCTACATTCATGGCGGCGGCTGGGTCGGCGGATCGCCGCGCACGCATCGTCCGCTCACGCGGCGTCTTGCGGCGCAGACGGGCATGGCCGTCTATGCGGTCGACTATCGTCTCGCGCCGGAGCATGTCTTCCCGGCCGGTCTCGACGATTGCGTCGCCGCCTATCGCGCGCTTCTCGAAAAAGTGCCGGCCCATCAGATCGTGGTCGGCGGCGACAGCGCCGGCGGCAATCTCACGCTTGCGCTCGCGCTGCGGCTCAAGGCCGAGGGCGTTGCGCTGCCGGCCGCCCTCGTCTGCCTCTCGCCCGCAACCGATCTTGCCGCGACCGGCGGCTCGCGCGTGACCAATGCGAAGCGCGACGCCCTGTTCGTCGAAGCGATGATGCATACGGTCGAGCCGCGTTACTTCCCCGGCGGCAACGCGCAGAACCCCTATATCTCGCCGCTCTATGGCGACGTCGCGGGTCTTCCGCCCACGTTCTTCCATGTCGGAGACACGGAAATGTTACTCGACGACAGCCTGCGCATGGCCGACAAGATGCGCGCGGCGGCGGTTCCCGTAACGATCAAGGTCTGGCCCAGGGTGCCGCATGTGTGGCACCTGCTGGCCGATCTGCTGCCCGAAGCGCGGCAGGCCATCTACGAAGTCGTCGCATTCGTCCATGTGCATCTGCGCAACGTCCCTACATTGGAGAAGGCATCGTGATCACGGTTCACCACCTCAACAATTCGCGCTCGCAGCGCATCCTGTGGTTGCTCGAGGAACTGGGCGTTCCCTATGAGATCGTCCAATACCAGCGCGATGCGGTGACCAATCTCGCGCCGCCGGAACTGAAGGCAATCCACCCACTCGGGAAATCGCCTGTCGTCACCGATGGCGATCTCACCGTGGCTGAGTCCGGTGCCGTCACCGAGTACCTGCTGCGCAAATACGGCAAGGGCCGGTTGATGCCGAAAGAAGATTCGGCGGAATATGTCGATTATCTGCAGTGGATGCATTTCGCGGAAGGCTCGGCGATGCTGCCGCTTCTGCTCGCCCTTTATGTAGGTCGTCTCGGCGATGCGGGCGCACCGCTCCATCCGCGCATCTTCGGCGAAATCGCCAATCATCTTTCCTATATGGAAAACTCCGTCGAGACGGGCGGCTATCTGCTCGGATCGGAGCTGAGCGGCGCGGACATCATGAATTCCTTCGTGCTCGAGGCGGCGAAGGCGCGCGGGTTACTCGCCGAATATCCCAAGCTGCTCGATCTCGTGACGCGGCTTCAGGCGCGGCCGGCCTATCAACTCGCCCTTGAACGCGGCGGCCCTTACGCCTTCGCCTGAGAGGAAGCCGGCCGATGGAGCATTATGTCCACGAGCTTGTCGGCTTCATCCGGCAGCATGCCGAGTGGACGGGCCCGATCATCTTTCTCGTCGCCTTCGGCGAGTCTTTCGCCTTCATCAGCCTCATCGTGCCGGGCACGGCCATCATGATCGCCGCCGGCACGCTGGTGCCGCAAGGTGCCGTTCCCGTGATCCCGCTCCTCGTCGGCGGCATTGCCGGCGCGACGCTTGGCGACGGCATTTCCTATTGGCTGGGCCTGCGCTTCGGCCATCTCATTCCGGGCATGTGGCCCTTCCGCTCGCGGCCCGAGCTTCTGGCCAGCGGGCACAGGTTCTTCGAGCGGCATGGTGGCAAGAGCGTCTTCATCGGCCGTTTTTTCGGCCCGGTGCGGGCCGTCATTCCGCTCATCGCCGGCATGATGGAGATGCAGCCGAAACGCTTCTGGCTCGCCAATGTTCTGTCGGCGCTGATCTGGGCGCCGCTGCTTCTCGTTCCCGGCATGGTCGCCGCTTCCGTCTGGCGGACGCTCGACCGCGAGGAAGGGTGGCTGCCATATGCGGCTTTCGCCGCATTTCTCGCCGTTGCGGCGGTGGCGTGGATTAGCTGGACCTATCGGCGAAAGAACTGAACGGCGCCTCGCTGCGCTCACGCACGAAACCTCGCGCCGGTCCCGACGTTTCTATGGGACAGCCAGGAGGAGAGATACATCGTGAAGCAGCCCCATACCGAGGAAACCGTGAAACACACCGACAGCGAGCAGAACACCGGCAATCACAAGAAGCCGGGGGCGCCCGATGCCAAGGGTGCCGATCGCTTCGGTGGCACGCGCACAGGCGCGGAGAATGTCGAAGGCGATGCGCGGCAAAAGCGCAAGTAACCGGCTCGCGCCGGAGAAAGAACCGGCGCCGCACGTCAAGACCCTGAAGGATCTCATCGCCGCCGAACATGCCTGCCGACGGTGCCCGCTTTATCGCGACGCCACCCAGGTTGTGCCGGGCGAAGGCCCCGGCCACGCGACGATGATGATGGTAGGGGAGCAACCCGGCGATCAGGAAGACATCGCGGGTCATCCCTTTGTCGGCCCGGCGGGACGCATGCTCGACCGTGCCATCGTCGAGGCGGGGATCGACCGGGGCCGCGTCTTCGTCACCAATGCCGTCAAGCCTTTCAAGTTCGAGCCGCGCGGCAAGAGACGTCTGCACAAGCGACCCAACGCCTATGAAATCGAGCGCTGCCGATGGTGGCTCGATCTCGAGCGGGCCATCGTCAAGCCATCGCTGATCGTCGCGTTGGGCGCGACCGCGGCGCGCAGTCTCTACGGGCGGACAGTGACGATCAACAAGCTGCGCGGCACCCTACAGACGCTTGAGGACGGCGCACGCGTACTCGTGACGATGCATCCATCCTCGTTGTTGCGCAGCCGCGACGATGCCGACCGCCGCGCGAAGTACAGGGACTTCGTCGCCGACCTGGAACTTGCCGCACGCATTCTGGAATCCCGGTAGCGTTCAGAACCGTTCATGGAAATCAGCATACGGATCAGGGGCGCTCGTAGAGAAAGGTGATGGAATCGCTTGCAAGCGTATGAGGCTTGAACGCCGCGCTCGCTTCCACGCCTTTCGCCGTTTCACCGAGATCGAGCCTGTCGCTGTCGAGCGCATAGACCGTCAGCACATAATGGTGTGCCGCGTCGCCCTCCGGCGGGCAGGGACCCTGATAGCCCGGTTCGCCGAAGTCGCTGGTGCCTTGCACGGTTCCCGCCGGCAGGCTCGCTCCTTGTCCCGCGCCTTCCGGCAGGCGGTCGACGGAGGCCGGAATGTCGAAGACGATCCAGTGCCACCAGCCGCGTCCGCCGCCCGCATCCCGATCGAACAGTGTGACGGCATAGCTCCTGGTCCCCTTCGGCGCGCCGCGCCATGAAACTTCCGGCGAGAGGTTCGCGCCGCTGCATCCGTGGCCGTCATGGACGAACCTCGTCGACGGCAATCGCGCGCCATCGGCGAAGGACGCGCTGGTCACCTCAAACGGAGCGGCGGGAGATTCGGCACGGCTGCCGGCGGTCCAAAGCAGCGATGCAGCCGGAAGAAGTAGCCCCACAATAAATGGGATGGCCTTCATGCGCTGTCCTTTCGCTCATCTTGCCGTTGCGTGAGACATCTTCCGATTTTCCCGGATATGGGTGTCGCACTGTAACAAAACCATGATTTGCCCTCGTCGCGCCGGAACGGCAAGTCTAGGCCCGATGATCGCATCCCTGGACAGAAACCCGCCCGAAACCCTTGCTTGCGAGCAGGAGATATCGGTCGTTTGGCCGCTGCGAATCCTCTTCGCCCTTTGCTGCGCCATTATCGTTTTCATGGCCGTGCATGGCGACGAGCATGGGCGGAGGCCGCGCTTTGTCTGGCGCAGTGCCGAGGATGCGGTCAAGGTCGCGACGCTCCAGACCGCCGACCAGAACAAGGCCGGCGCCGCGTTCGGAGCGATGCCGCCGGCAATCGTTGCTGAGACGGAAGTGGGCTCCCTGCCTGCTCCTTCGGGCCTGGCTCGGGCGGATACCTTCGGTATTTCCCACCTGCCGGACGCCAGCCGGTATCTCCTCCCGTTCAGCATAGGGCCTCCGCAGAAGGCCTGAAAAAAGGTTGGCGAACCAGTGCGGCCCCGGACCTGGCTTTGGCGGGCAGGGGCTGCACCTTCGGCATCCGCGAACTCACGTCACGTCATAAAACCGTCATTGAAACGTCGTAGTCAGGGGGCGACTGCACCGCCGGCTAGACTCAGGAGCAACAACATCATGTTGAAATCTTTCGGAAAATTTGGCCGCGCGGGGCTCTTCGCCATTTCCGCTCTGGTCGTCGCCACGGCCGCCCAGGCCGGCGATATCTCAGGTGCCGGCGCCACCTTCCCCTATCCCGTCTATGCGAAGTGGGCCGACGCCTACAAGAAGGAAACCGGGATCGGCCTCAACTATCAGTCGATCGGCTCCGGCGGCGGCATCAAGCAGATCAAGGCGAAGACCGTCGATTTCGGCGCGTCCGACAAGCCGCTGAAGCCGGCTGAACTTGACGCGGCCGGTCTGACGCAGTTCCCGATGGTCATGGGCGCGATCGTTCCGGTCGTCAATCTACCGGGCGTGAAGCCGGGCGAGATGAAGCTCACGGGCAAGGTTCTCGCCGAAATCTATCTCGGCAACATCACCAAGTGGAACGATCCGCAGATCACCGCGCTCAACAAGGGCGTGAAGCTGCCGGACAGTGCCATCGCCGTCGTCCACCGTTCGGACGGGTCGGGCACGACGTTCAACTTCGCCTATTACCTCAATGCGGTCGACAGCGGCTGGTCGAAGGTCGGTGTCGATGCGTCGATCGAATGGCCGGTCGGCCTCGGCGGCAAGGGCAATGAAGGCGTGTCGGCTCTCGTCGGCCAGACTCAAGGTTCGATCGGCTATGTCGAGTATGCCTATGCGCTGCAGAACAAGCTGACCTACTCCGACATGATCAACAAGGACGGCAAGACGGTTTCGCCGAGCCTCGAGAGCATCCAGGCCGCAGCGGCGAATGCCGACTGGGCGAGCGTTCCCGGCTACGGCGTGATCCTCGCCGACCAGCCTGGCGCGAAGAGCTGGCCGATGACGGCGGCGACCTTCATCCTGGTCTACAAGGTCCAGGACAAGCCGGAAAACGCCAAGGAAGTTCTGAACTTCTTCGGCTGGGCCTACGACAAGGGCGGCAAGATGGCGGAAGACCTCATCTACGTGCCGATGCCCAAGAATGTCGTTTCTATGGTCAAGAAGAGCTGGTCCGAGATCAAGGACAGCAGCGGCAAGCCCGTTCTCTGATTGTCTGCCTCTAATCGCCTGTCCGGGAGCCTCTGGCTCCGACAATGAAGACGGCGGAGGGAGCACGATGCTCCCTCCCCATTTCATGGCCGGGAAAGTAACATGCTCGAAACCGCCACCGTCGACCGGAATGAGTCCATGCAAAGCAGACGAAACCGCTTCGGCATGCGCTTCGGCGACCCCATCTTCCGCAGTGTCACTCTTGCCTTCACCGTTCTGGTGCTGCTCATCCTGGGCGGCGTCATTGTCGTGCTTTTCGACGGGGCGTGGCCTGCGCTGCGCATCTTCGGCCCGGCCTTCGTCTGGACGTCGGGCTGGAATCCGGTCACGGAGCATTTCGGTGCGCTCGTACCGCTCGTGGGCACGATCGTCACCTCGGTCATCGCCATGGTCATCGGCGTCCCCTTCAGCTTCGGCCTCGCCTTCTTTCTCACCGAGATCTGCCCGCACAGGCTTCGCCAGCCCATCGCCATCGCGATCGAGCTGCTGGCCGCCGTGCCGAGCATCATCTACGGCATCTGGGGCCTCTTCGTCCTTGCCCCGCTGTTCCAGCATTATGTCGAGCCGTTCCTGATCTCCACGCTGGGCTCCGTCCCTCTGCTCGGCGCCTTCTTCCAGGGACCGCCCATCGGCATCGGCATGCTGCTCGCCGGATTGATCCTCGGCCTGATGGTGCTGCCCTTCATCACCGCCGTGATGCGCGAAGTCTTTTTGAGCGTTCCTCCGGTCCTGCGCGAATCCGCCTACGGCCTCGGCGCGACGCGGTGGGAAGTCGCCTGGCGCGTGGTCCTGCCCTATTGCCGCACCGGCGTTGTCGGCGGCGTCATGCTCGGTCTCGGCCGGGCGCTCGGCGAAACCATGGCCGTCACCTTCGTCATCGGCAACGCGCATCGCCTCAGCATGTCGCTGCTGGCGCCCGGCACGACGATCTCGGCCGCGCTGGCCAATGAATTCACGGAAGCCGACGGCGACATCTACACGGCTTCGCTGGTCGGCCTCGGTCTCGTTCTTTTCATTCTGACCTTCTTCGTGCTCGCCATCGGCAAACGCCTGCTCCTGCGCTCCACGAAAGGAACGCTCGCATGAACCGCGCCGTCGTCAAACGCCGCCACAGGAACGACAAGATCGTCACCGGCATTTCCCTGCTCATGACCGGCTTCGTTCTCTTCACGCTCGGCGCCATTCTGGCGACGCTTCTCTGGAACGGCGTTCAGGCCATCAAACCCTCTCTCTTCCTCGAGAGCACGCCGCCTCCCGGCGGCGAAGGCGGGCTTGCCAATGCGATCGTCGGCAGCCTCATGATGACGGCCCTCGGCATCGCCATCGCGACCCCCGTCGGCGTATTGGCCGGCACCTTTCTCGCCGAATATGCGCGACATAGCCGGCTCGCCGAAACGGTTCGCTTCATCAACGACATCCTGCTGAGCGCGCCCTCTATCATCATCGGCCTCTTCGTCTATGGCATCGTCGTCATCGGCATGGGTCATTTCTCGGGCTGGGCGGGCGTCGCGGCGCTGGCAATCATCGCCATACCGATCATCGTGCGCACCACCGAGGACATGCTGTCGCTGATCCCCGATGCTTTGCGCGAGGCGGGCGCGGCGCTCGGAACGCCGCGCTGGATGGTCATCACCAGCATCAGCTACCGCGCCGCGTTCCAGGGCATCCTGACGGGCGTTCTTCTCGCGGTCGCCCGCGTCAGCGGCGAAACGGCGCCGCTGCTCTTCACCTCGCTGAACAACCAGTTCTGGAGCACCAACCTCAATGCTCCGCTGGCCAATCTTCCGGTCGTCATCTTCCAGTTCGCCATGAGCCCCTATGAAGACTGGCGTGAACTCGCCTGGGGCGGCGCACTCCTCATCACAGTCGCGGTGCTCGCGCTCAACATCGCCGCCCGATTCTCCGCAAAGCAGAAGGCACGCTCATGACCAGCGACACCTTGGCCCGGCCCGTCATGCACACGATCACTGCGCCTAATCTGAAGGACGGCCCGCTGCCGCCCGAAAAGATTGCGGTTCGCAATCTGAACTTCTATTACGGCCAGTATCACGCGCTGAAGAACGTCAACATCTCGATCCACGACCGCCGCGTGACGGCGTTCATCGGCCCCTCGGGTTGCGGCAAGTCGACCCTGCTGCGGACCATGAACCGGATCTACGAGATGTATCCCGGCCAGCGCGCCGAGGGTGAGATCAATGTCGACGGCGAGGACATTCTCGCCCAGCGCGACCTCACGGAACTCCGCTCGAAGATCGGCATGGTGTTCCAGAAGCCGACGCCCTTTCCGATGTCGATCTATGAGAACGTCGCCTTCGGCATCCGCCTCTACGAAAAACTCAGCAAGGCCGATCTCGACGAGCGCGTTTTCTGGGCGCTGTCGCGCGTCGCGCTGTGGAACGAGGTGAAGGACAAGCTCAATCAGCTTGGCACCGGTCTTTCGGGCGGCCAGCAGCAGCGCCTCTGCGTCGCCCGCGCCGTCGCCGTGAAGCCGGAAATCCTGCTGATGGATGAGCCGGCTTCGGCGCTCGATCCGATCTCGACCGCAAAGCTCGAAGAGCTGATCGAGGAGCTGCGTCAGGACTACTGCATCGTGATCGTCACCCACAACATGCAGCAGGCCGCGCGCGCCGCCGATTTCACCGCCTTCATGTTCCTCGGCGAACTTGTCGAATACGGAACGTCGGAGCAGATATTCACCAATCCGGCACAGCAGCGCACGCGCGATTATGTGACCGGCCGCTTCGGCTAGTCCTATTTGAGCGTGAAGCTCATCGGCACGACGAGGTTGTCCGGCACTTCGGGCGGCGGCGGCGGCAGCGGTTCCGCGCGTCGGATCATCGACATCACCTCGTCGTCGAGCATCTCATGGCCCGAGCTTCGCGCGATATGCGCCGCAAGCACATGCCCCTGCCGATCCATCGTGAAGGCCAGATAGCTCATGCCCGTCTGGTGTCGCTTGCGCGCGGCATAGGGATAACGCTTGAAGCGTTCGAGATGCGCGGAGAGAAGGCTGAGATAGGTCTGCTTCGCCGCGATCTCGGCGGCCGTCGGTCCAGCGGGTGGTGCCGCGGCCGGTGCGCGCGCATCGGTCGCAACCGGACGCGGAAGATCGGGCAGCTTCTTCTCCTCCTGCCGTTTCACTTCCTTCTTCGGCTTGCGCTTCTGGATCACCACTTCGGCCGTCTCGATTTCCGGCAGATCGAGCGGCTTGACGACGGGCTCACGCATCGCCGGTTGCGGCGGCGGTTGCAGGACCGGCGCCGGCGGCGCCATGTCGATCGTCACGGCCTGTTCGGGTGCCGCCGACGGCGCGGGCGCAGCGTGCCAGAGGGCCACGGCAAGGGCGGCGCCCAGATGCAACAGGACGACGACGCCGAAGCTTGCGCTCCATCGGCGTCGCGCTGCCGCATCGGGAACGGTCCAGACATCGGGCGCGATACTCACGGCTTCAGGCTCACGACTTCGGAAGCGCATCGAGGCCGATCAGCGCGACCTTGAGATAGCCTGCATTGCGCAGGGCGTTCATCACTTCCATCAGGTCGCCGTAATCGACCTTCTTGTCGGCGCGCAGGAAAATGCGCTGCTCCTTGTCGCCATGCGAGGCGCGCTCCAGCGCCGCCGGCAATGCGTCGCGCGCGATCATGTCGTTGCCCAACGCCAGCGAGAGATCTTCCTTTACCGTCAGGATCACGGGTTTGTCGGGGCGCGGATGCTGGCGCGCGGCGGCGGCCGGAAGATCGACCGGCACATCCACCGTCGCGAGCGGCGCCGCCACCATGAAGATGATGAGCAGCACCAGCATCACGTCGATGAAGGGCGTGACGTTGATCTCGTGGTTCTCGGCGAGATCGTCGCCGCCGTGATCGAGCTTGACGGCCATCGCCCTACTCCGCCGCCTTGCGCAGGAAGCTGACGGTTTCGGTCGCAGGCCTGTCGAGGTCGCGCGAGACGAGCCGCAGCACTTCGGCCGCCGCATCGCCGATCAGCGCGCGATAACCGGCGATCGAGCGGGCGAAGACATTGTAGATGACCACGGCCGGGATGGCGGCCACGAGGCCGATGGCGGTCGCGAGCAGCGCCTCCGCGATGCCCGGCGCGACGACGGCGAGATTGGTGGTCTGCGACTGCGAGATGCCGATGAAGCTGTTCATGATGCCCCAGACCGTGCCGAAGAGACCGACAAAGGGCGCCGTCGCGCCGATGGTCGCCAGCACGCCCGTCCCTGCCGACATCTTGCGGCCGGCGGCGGCCTCGATGCGCTCGAGCCGCGAGGCAACGCGTTCCTTGATGCCGTCCTTGTCGGTTGCCGCCACATCCGCCGAGAGGCGCATTTCGGTTTCGGCTCCCTGCAAAAGGGCGTGAACCGCGCCGTCGGAGGCCGTGATCTGCGCCGCCGTTTCCGAGAGGCCCGGAACGGAGCCGATGGTGCGAAGTGCGATGCCCGCCTTGCGCCGTGCCGTGGCGAGCTCCAGCGATTTCGCGAGCCACACGGTCCAGGTGAGGACGGAGGCGAAGGCGAGGCCGATCAGCACCGCCTTCACCACCACGTCGGCGTTGAGAAACATGCTCCAGGGCGAGAGATCGCGCGGCAGTGTCGCTTCGGCGGCGGTGTCGAGTGTTTCGTCGCCGGCGACCTCTCCGGCGACGGGGGAGCCCGTTGCGGCGGGGCTGGCGGCCGCCGGTTCCGCTGCCGTCGCCTGCGCCGCAACCGAGGGAGGCTGAGCACCGTCCTCGGCTTGTGCGGCCGAAGTCAGCCCGGCGATGCCTGCCCCGACCGCGATCAAAACAATCAGCCTGCCAATGACGGCTTTTCCAGTATTCAGCACAGCCCCGTCTCCGCGAAATTTGCAAGTCGTTCGCAATTCTCCCTTGAGATACCCTTATTAAGAGTGATACGCAACTGCATTGCTGCCGATTTACGGCGCGTTTTTCAATCCGAGGCTGACGAGCAAGCATGTCGACATCGAAACAGGCGCGGCTGCGCCATTTCTGGTTCACCTTTCACCTGTGGATCGGCGTCGGGCTCGGCATCCTGCTGCTTCCCCTGAGCGTCACCGGAAGCCTGCTCGTCTGGCATGACGGGATCGACCGCATGGCCCACCCTGCCCGCTACGCCGTTTCCGGGTCCGAAGCCCTGCTTGCGCCCTCCGCCTACCTGAAGGCCGCGACGGAGGCGCTCGACCCCGCCCTGAAGCCCACCGTATTGCGGCTGCCGGCGGAGCCCGGCATGCCTGTCACCGTGGCGGCCCGCGGCGCGGCGCAAGGCGGCGGCTTTCCCGCGATGACGACCGTCTATCTCGATCCACCGACAAGCCGCGTGCTCGACGTCGCCGACACGGGCGGTTCCTTCATGATGCTCGTGCATCGGTTCCACGGCGGCCTGCTGGTCCCCGGTATAGGGCGTCAGATCGTCGGCTGGCTCGGCGTCGCCATGCTCATCTCGTCGCTCAGCGGCATCTATCTCTGGTGGCCCCGCAACGGGCAGTTCCTCAAGGGTCTGCGCTGGCGCCGCCAGCCGACCACCAATGCCAATCTTCACTTCACCTTCGGTTTCTGGATCGCGATCCCGCTCGCCATCCTTTCCTTCACCGGCGCCTATATTTCCTTTCCGCAGACCGCGCGCTCGGTCGTCGGCCTCTTTGCCGAAGTGGGGCCGCAGCAGCAGCGCGGCGGTGGGTCCGGCGGCTTCGGCGCGCCCGTCACGCCGTCGCTCTCGCCCGACGCGGCGGCAGAGGCGGCGATCGCGACCGTGCCCGGCGCGCGCCTTCTTGCGCTCACCTTCCCCGCCGGGGCGAACCCCGCCTGGCGCATACAACTCCTCGACGGCGACAGGACTCGCACGGTCTCGGTCGACGATGAAAGTGGCGAGGTGAAAGCCGGCCGTGACCGGGCCGCGTCGCAGCCTGCCGCCGGCGATGCCTTTACGCGGCTGATGCGCCAGCTTCACGACGGCACCGATATGGGCCTCGCCTGGCAGATCGTGATCTTCGTCGGCGGTCTCGTTCCGGCCCTGCTCACCGTCACCGGCGTCATCATGTGGTGGCGACGGCGCGCAAACCGCAAGGCGCTGGCGCGGCGCCTTGCAAGCACGCCGGCGGACTGAGCCGGCATCGAGCGGAACGACAAAGGTCCGGCGGCAGCGCCGGGCCTTTATATCTCCGCCCAGCGGCGCAGCAGATTGTGGTAGACGCCCGTCAGCTCCACCACAGCCTCGTCCTTCTGGCCGCGATCAACCACAAGTTTCTGGATCGCCTGGTCGAGCTGGAACAGCAGTCGCCGCGTGCCATCGTCGCGCACCATGCTCTGCATCCAGAAGAAGGAACAGACGCGGGCGCCGCGCGTCACCGGCGTGACGTGATGGAGGCTTGTCGAGGGATAGAGCACCGCATGTCCGGCGGGCAGCTTCACGCGCTGCACGCCATAGGTATCCTCGATCGACAGTTCGCCGCCCTCATATTCGTCCGGTTCGGAGAAGAAGACCGTCATCGAGAGATCACTGCGGATGCGGAACTCCGTTCCGCGCAGATGGCGGATCGAATTGTCGACATGCGTGCCGAATGACTGTCCGCCCTCATAGCGGTTGAAGAGCGGCGGAAATATCTTGTGCGGCAGCGCCGCCGACAGGAAGAGCGGGTGCCTTCCCAGCGCATCGAGAATGGCCTCGCCGATCTGGCGCGCGGCGGGCGAGCCCTCCGGCAATTGCATGTTGTTCTTGGCATGAGCCGATTGCGCGCCCGACGTCACGTTGCCGTCGACCCATTCGGCGGCATCCATGATCCGCCGGCATCTGGCGACCTCGGTCTTGCTGAACACGTCGGGAATGGACAGAAGCATCACCGTCTCCAAAGAGAGAAGCCCCGCCCGTTTTATACGGGCGGGGCGGGTTTTTATACGCGGGTCTTTCGACGATCAGAACTTGAAGTTCGTCGTCAGCAGAGCCGAGCGTCCGGGAGCCACCGTCGCCATGTGCGTCGTATAGGCCCGGTCGAAATAGCGCTTGTCGAAGATGTTGAGGACATTGAGCTGGAGCTCGACATTCTTCGTCAGCTCGTATTCCGCCATCGCGTCGAAACGCCAGTAGGACGGGACGTAGAGCGTATTCGCGGCGTTGCCATAGACCTTCGAGAGATAGGTCGCGCCGCCACCCACCGTCACGTCCTTCACCACGTCATAGGTGGTCCAGAGCGTGATGTTGTTTCTGGCGGTGTTCGGGAACCGCTTGCCGTCATTGGTGCAGGTTGCGCAGTTTCCGTCATCGACGATCTCCGCGTCGAGGAAGGTATAGCCGCCGAAGACACCCCATTTGTCGGTGATCTTGCCGGCGAAGGTGAATTCGAAACCGTTGACGCGCTGCTCGCCGACGAGCTGCAGCGAGCCGTCCGGCATCGAAACGCGGGCGTTCGTCTTCTCGGTCCTGAAGATCGCGGTGGTCAGCGCGAGTTTCTTGTCCAGCACATCCCACTTCGTGCCGAGCTCGTAACTCTTGTTCTTCTCGGGATCGAGGCTTCCATTCGTCGCGCTGAGATTGCTGCCGCCATCGCCGCCGGTTTCGCCGGACGGGTTCGACGACGTCGCATAGGACACGTAGACGCTTCCGTTCGGCAGCGGCTTGTAGACGAGACCGAGCTGATAATTCCAGAAGCTCGAAATATTGGTTCCGTCAGACGTCGCGGCCGCCGGCGTCGTCCGCTGCTCGACATGATAATTGTCATAGCGCAAGCCGGCATTGAACGACCATGCATCGGAGAACTTCAAGGTATCGAAGACGTAAGCCGACTTGGTCATGACATCCGTCGTCGTCAGGTTGGGACTGCCAGCGATCGACCCCGTCCATGGATCGTTCGGATTGGGATTGTCGAGACTGGTGCAGTTGTAATTGCCGTTCGAGGGAAACGGATAGCAATGAGGACTCGCGGAATTCGTGCCGGATGTCGTATCGACCACGTAAGGCCGGTTCGTCGTCTCCTGATGGCTGACTTCGATGCCGGTCGCATATTCGTGGCCGATGAAACCGGTCTGGAAATTTCCCGTCAGGTCGGTCTGGTTGGTGATCGTCCGAGTCTGCGAATTGCGAGCCTTGGTGTTGCGCCAGACGTAGCCGTAAGGAACGTTGTTGTTGCTGTCGTCCGGATTGGTCGCGATGTAGTCGTTGGTCGTCACGCCATAGCGCGTCGTGTTGTGCAGCGTCAGGTCGTCCGCGAAGTCGTGCTCAATGCGGATCGTGCCGATATCGGCCTGGGTCCGGCGATAGTCGCGATCAACGAGACCGTAGAAATTGTCGCGGTCGACATCCGCGACCGTTCCGGTCTGCACATAGGCGGTGCCGTTGTAGACCTTGTTATAGGGCAGACCGTAATCCGGAATGTCGTCCGTCTGAAGATGATAGAAATCGAAGGTCACGCGCGTCGGCTTGCCCAGTCCCAATGCGAGCGACGGCGCAAACCCCCAGCGGTTAAGCGTGACATCGTCGCGTCCCGCCACATCGGCATCGTGATACATCGCATTGAGGCGCAGCGCCGTCGTGTCGTCGACGCGGTAATTGACGTCGCCCGTGACGCGCTTCGTCTGATCGGTGCCGAAGGTCACGCTGGCATTCGCGAAATTATCCGCTTTCGGCGTCTTGGTGACGAGATTGATGCTGCCGCCGGTCGAGCCGGCACCCGTATAGGCCGAGCCGGGTCCCTTCACGACCTCGATCGACTCGAGATCGAAGATTTCGCGCGACTGAGAGCCCGGATCGCGCACGCCGTCGACGAAGGTGTCGCTCTCGGCGTTGAAGCCGCGGATGATGAAGCGGTCGCCGAAGGGCGTGCCGCCTTCGCCCATGCCGAGCGTGATGCCCGGCGTTGTGCGGAGGGCCTCCGTCAATGTCGTCGCTCCGGTCTGGCGGATGACTTCTTCGGGGATCACCGTTACCGATTTCGGCGTGTCGAGAAGCGGCGCCGTGAATTTTGGCGACGAAGCCTCATCGACCTTGAAGCCCTGCTCGTCCTGCCCTTCGATGGAGATCGGTGGCAATTCGACAGTGTCCTGTTTCGTCCCGCTGGCAGCGGGCGCAGCCGTGGCATCGGCCTCCGCCGCATGGACCGGCGTCAGGCCGATAAAGAGCCCGATGGCGGTACTGGCCAGCAGGCCACAGGTCAGCGAAGCCCTGGGCGACAGCCCAGAGGTGCGAAGAAGATCATTCATTGAGGAAGCCCCCTACCGGAAAATGAACTGCGAGTAATTCTTAATAGCGTCGTATTGGAAGAAATCAACAGTTTTCTTGCAAATGACTCGCATTAACGCAAAGCCCCACTCTGTCGGCGACAAAGCGGGGCTCAAACCATCATGGACCGTGAAGGGGGGCGCGGATCGGAAGTCGACGACCGCAGCTTCGATACGGCCTGCTTGCCTAATAATTCGAGAGGCCGCGCTGGCGTGCCATGTCGAGCGCCAGATCCTCGATCATGTCTTCCTGTCCGCCGACCGTGCCGCGTCGCCCGAGTTCGACCAGGATGTCGCGCGCCGGCACCTTGTATTTCGTCTCGGCGCGCTTGGCGAAAAGCAGAAATGAAGAATAGACGCCGGCATAGCCGAGCGTCAGCGCATCGCGGTCGATGCGGATCGGCGTATCCATCAGTGGCACAACGCGATCTTCCGCGACGTCGGAAATCCTGAAGACGTCGACGCCGGTCTCGATGCCCATGCGTTCGCAGACCGCAACGAAGACGTCCATCGGCGTGTTGCCCGCGCCCGCGCCGAGACCCGCGGCGGCGGCGTCGATGCGGTTCGCGCCCGCCTCGATCGCGGCCAGCGAGTTCGCGACGCCCATCGAGAGATTGTGATGGCCGTGAAAGCCGATTTCCGTTTCAGGATTCAGCGCCGCGCGCAGCGCGCCGATCCGCGCCGTTACGTCTTCCGGCAGCATGTAGCCAGCGGAGTCCGTCGCATAGATGCAGTTGGCGCCGTAGCTCTCCATGAGGAGCCCCTGCTCCACCAGCTTCTCCGGCGGCACCATATGCGCCATCATCAGGAAGCCGACCGTGTCCATGTCGAGCTTGCGCGCATAGGCGATGTGCTGCTCCGAGACGTCCGCTTCCGTGCAATGCGTCGCGACGCGGATCGTGTGGACGCCGCAATCATGCGCCATCTGGAGATGGTCGACCGTGCCGATACCCGGCAGCAGCAGCGCCGAAACCTTCGCCTGCTTCATATGGGGAATAACGGCGCGGAGATATTGTTCGTCCGTATGCGCTGGAAATCCGTAATTGACAGACGCCCCGCCGAGACCGTCGCCATGCGTCACCTCGATCAGCGGCACGCCCGCATCGTCGAGGCCGCAGGCGATATCGATCATCTGGTCGAGCGAAATCTGGTGGCGCTTCGGGTGCATGCCGTCGCGCAGCGTCATGTCGTGGACGGTGATCTTTCTGCCGCGTAGCTCCATCACATGCCTCCTTACGCCGGCACAGGAGCGAGCGTCAGCTTGCCGCTCAGGATTTCATCCGCGAACATTTCCGCCGTGCGCGCCGCCGCCGCCGTCATGATGTCGAGATTGCCCGCATATTTCGGCAGGTAATCGCCAAGCCCCTCGACCTCCATGAAGACCGAGACGCGGTTCCCATCGAATACAGGTCCATTCTTCAACCGGTAGCCCGGCACGTATTTCTGCACCTGCTCCACCATGTCGTGGACCGACGCCGTGATCGCGTCGACATGCGGCTCGTCTTCCGTCAGGCAATGGATCGTGTCGCGCATGATGAGCGGCGGCTCGGCCGGATTGATGATGATGATCGCCTTGCCCTCTTTCGCGCCGCCGACCTTCTCGACCGCGCCCGCCGTCGTGCGCGTGAACTCGTCGATGTTCTTGCGCGTGCCGGGTCCGACCGATTTCGACGCCACCGTCGCAACGATCTCGCCATAGGCGACCGGCTGCACGCGGCTCACCGCATAGACCATCGGGATCGTCGCCTGTCCACCGCAGGTCACCATGTTGACGTTCATTTCGCGCTTGCCGACATGCGCCATCAGGTTTACCGGCGGCACGCAATAGGGACCGATGGCGGCCGGCGTAAGGTCGATCATCAGCACACCCCTGGTGGTGAGCTTGCGCGAATTCTCGCCATGGACGTAAGCCGAGGTCGCGTCGAAGGCGATCTGGATGCCGTCCGCCTCGACATGCGGCAGCATTCCGTCGACGCCCTGATCCGTCGTCTTGAGGCCCATGTCGCGGGCCCGCGCAAGCCCTTCCGATGTCGGATCGACGCCGACCATCCAGACAGGTTCGAGCACATCGCTGCGCCGGAGCTTGTAGAGGAGGTCCGTGCCGATATTGCCCGGACCAATGACCGCGCACCTGATCTTGCTCATCTTCCCGTCTCCAGACCTTGGGGCAGAGAGCCCCATTGCCCTCATGCCACGCCCATGAGGCCCTATCATCGTCCGGCCGGACTAGGGCGGGGATAAGTCAGGCGCCGGCAAAAATACGGTTCAGATTCAAGTCGTTAGCGGGCCGCAAAACACAGGCCACGCCGGCCGGGTCGTTGAGCAGCGCAACGCAGCGGTTGCAAGCCGTGCAACCGGTCCGGCTGACGGCGCCCGCCCGCAGCTCGTTCACGAAAGCCGGATCGTGAAGCAGCACCCGGCCGAGGACCACCGCGTCGAAGCCCTCGCCCATCGCCTTGTCAACGCTTTCCATCGAGGCGACGCCGCCAAGGAAACCGAGCGGCATCGTCACCGCCTTGCGCACTGCCCTCGAGTGATCGAGGAAATACATTTCGTGGAATTTCAGATCCTTCGGCTGCTGCAGCTTCAGCATGTCGAGCGCAACGCGGCCGATCCATCTCGGCTCGCGCGCCTTCATGTCGACGATCGGCATGGCGCTGCCGAAAATCCACCAGGGCGACTGCACGTTCATGCCGCCGCTGAGCACCAGCATGTTCGCACCGTCGACTTCGAGAAGCCTCGCGACCTCCGCCGCATCCGTTGCCGTCGCACCGCCCCTGAAGCCTTCCATCACGCAGATCTTTGCAAGGACCGCCATGTCCCTGCCGACCGCGTCGAGAACGCGCCGCAAGACCATGCGCGGGAAGCGGGCGCGATTCTCGACCGTGCCGCCATAGTCATCCTTCCGCTTGTTCTCGGCCGGCGAGAGAAACTGGCTCAGCAGATAGCCGTGGCCCATATGGACCTCGACCGCATCGCAGCCCGCCTCCCGGGCAAGCCGCGCGGCGTCCGCGAACTCCTCGGCGATCGCCTCCATCTCCGGCGCCGTCAGCGCGCGCTTGAAAAGCCGGCCGGTCAAAACACCCGAAGCATTGAAGCCGCCCGAAGCGCTTCCCGGCCTCGGCGTCGAAAGCCTGCTCAACTGATTGAAGGCCCCGCCATGCGTGATCTGCGCCGACAGCGCCGCTCCCTCTGCATGCACGGCATCGGCAATGGCGCGGATATGCGGCACGGCTTCGCTACTCATCACGAGCTGGTTCTCGAAGGTCCGCCCGTCCGGCGACACCGCGCAGTAAGCCATGGTCGTCATGCCGACCCCGCCCGCCGCGATGTCGCGATGGTGCTTCAGCAACGCCTTGGTCGGCAGGCATTTGTAATGCATGCCCTCGTTGGTGCCCGACTTGACGAAGCGATTGCGCAGCGTCAGCGGTCCAAGGCGCAAAGGAGTGAAGGCGCTACTCTCCGGCATCGTCTGTCTGGCCGTGGTCTTGCCTGCGGTTTCCATCTCAGATGGCCCCCTCATGAAGGAGGACGGAATGCCGGTGATTTTCGAAAGCCCGCGCGATCTGCTGGGCAAAGACGGCCTTGAGCTCGGCACCAGCGACTGGACGTTGATCGATCAGGCGCGCATCGACGGCTTCGCCGAAGTGACCGGCGACAGGCAGTGGATTCACGTCGACCCGGCGCGCGCGAAAACCGGCCCCTTCGGCACGACCATCGCCCATGGCTATCTCACCCTCTCGCTGGTCAATCTCTTCCTCCCCCAGATCATCGAGGTCCGACGCTTCTCGATGGGCATCAATATCGGTTGCGACAGCGTCCGCTTCCTCAGCCCGGTCAAGGTCGGCTCGCGCCTGCGGGGCGTGGGCCAACTCATCAAGGCCGAGGAGGTCAAGAATGGCGCCATCCAGTCGACCGTGCGCGTGACCGTCGAGATCGAGGGCGAGCCGAAGCCCGCCTGTATCGTCGACACGATCAGCCGCTACATGCCCGAATGAGGCGGCCCGAATAGTCCGGCCCCGAAACGACTCCCTCCGTTCCAGAGCCTTCCACCGCCTCCCGGCCCTGTCAGTACCCATTTGGACGATGCCGGGCGAAGCCCTGCGCGGGAAGGTTTCGACATCACCCGAGCTTCGCAAAAAGGCCCGGAGCGATTGTCTTCTGCCAGTCCGAGGCTTCATGCTCGACAAACGACTTTCCCTGGACGATTTCGTCGGCCGTCTGTCCGACGGCATGACCATCGGCGTCGGCGGCTGGGCGACGCGGCGCAAGCCCATGGCGCTCATCCGCGCCATCGCGCGGTCGAAGCTCAAGGATCTGACGGTCGTTGCCTATGGCGGTCCGGATGTGGGATTGCTGGCCGCGTCGGGAAAACTGAAGAAGCTCATCTTCGGCTTCGTGTCGCTCGACCACTTCCCGCTGGACCCTCATTTCCGCGCCGCGCGTCAGGCCGGCCTCGACGTGCTCGAACTCGACGAAGGCATGCTGCAATGGGGCCTCCGTGCCGCAGCCATGCGCATGCCCTTCCTGCCGACGCGCGTGGGCATCGCGACCGACATCGTCAATCAGCCCGGGTTCAAGACCGTGACGTCGCCCTATGAGGATGGCGAAACCTTCATCGCCATGCCGGCGCTGAAGCTCGACGCGGCGATCCTCCATGTGCATCGCGCCGACCAGATGGGCAATGTGCTGACGCTGAGCCCCGACCCTTTCTTCGACGAATTGATGGCGCGGGCCGCCAACAAGGTTTTCGTCTCGACCGAGAAACTCGTCGCGACCGAGGAATTGCACGTTGCGGAGAATGCCCGGTTCCATCTCGTCGAGCGTGCCGTCATCAGCGGCGTCGTCGAAACGCGATTCGGCGCGCATCCGACCGGCGCTTCGCCCGACTACGGCATCGATCTGAAACATCTGAAGGCCTACACGGAAACGGCGGCATCGCCCGAGGCGTGGAACGACTACCGTTCGCGCTTCGTCGACATCTCGCCGGAGGCCTATCTGAAAGCGGTTGGAGGCGCCGAACATGTCTCCGCCCTGCCCGCGCCGGTCTATTGAGGGCACACGCATGACCCCCGAATTCTCTCTCGCCGAACTCTGCATCGCCGCCGCCGCCGAAGCCTGGCGGAACGACGGTGAAATTCTCGCCACCGGCATCACCGTGCTGCCGCGTCTGGCAGCGGGGCTCGCGAAGCTCACCTTCAATCCGGCATTGATGATGACCGATGGCGAGAACGCCTTCGTCTCGGAGCCGGTGCCGCTTGGGCCCCGCAACGGCTACGCGCCGAAGGTCGAAGGCTGGGCGCCCTATGCGCGCACCTTCGACAATCTCTGGGGCGGCAAGCGCCATGCGATGGTCGTGCCGACGCAGATCGACCGCTACGGCCAGACCAACATTTCGACCATCGGCCCGCGCGCGAAGCCCAAGGCGGCGCTGCTCGGCGCGCGCGGCTATCCGGGCAACAGCATCAATCATCAGAACAGCTACTTCCTGCCGAGCCACAACAATCGCGCGCTGGTCGAAGGCGAAGTCGATTTCGTCTGCAGCGTCGGCTACAACAAGGCGCGCTGGCTCAACAGCCAAAAGCCTTTCGGTCTCGATCTCCGCCTCATCGTCACCGATCTCGCCGTGCTCGACTTCGAGGGACCGGATCACCAGATCCGCGTGCGCTCGCTCCATCCCGGCATCAGCTTCGATCAGGTACAGGACAATACGGGCTTTCCCCTCGCGCGCGCCGAGCGCATAGCCGAGACGCCCGCGCCGACGTCCGAACAACTCCACATCATCCGTGAACGGCTGGACCCGAACGGCCAGCGCAAGACGGTTTTCAAGGACGACCCGGTGGGCGACCGCCGGGCCGCGTGAGGTCATCCCATGAGCCAGCCCGTCGCCAAGGAAGAAGCCGCCCGGCCGAAGGATCTCGTCGAGCCGCAGAAGGTCGACATCGTCTACGAAACCGACGAGCCTGTTCTCTACAAGGTCGAGGACGGCGTCGCCTGGGTGACGATGAACCGGCCGCGCTTCAACAACGTCCAGAATTCGCAGATGACCTACGAGCTCGACGCGGCCTTCCGCCGCGCCGTCGACGACGACGCGGTCAAGGTCATCGTGCTGAAGGGAGAAGGCAAGCACTTCTCCGCCGGTCACGACATCGGGACGCCAGGCCGCGATCTCCACAAGACATGGGAGCGGGCGCATATCCTCTACGACCACACCAACAAGCCGGGCGCCGAACTCCTCTATGCGCGCGAGCAGGAAGTCTATCTCGGCATGTGCCGCCGCTGGCGCGACGTGCCGAAGCCGACCATCGCGATGGTGCAGGGCGCCTGCATCGCCGGCGGCCTGATGCTCGCCTGGGTCTGCGACCTCATCGTCGCCTCGGATGACGCCTTCTTCCAGGACCCTGTGCAGCGCATGGGCATTCCGGGCGTCGAATATTTCGCCCATGCCTTCGAGCTGCCGCCGCGCGTCGCCAAGGAATTTCTGATGCTGGGCGAGCGCATGCCCGCCGAGCGCGCCTATCAGTTCGGCATGGTCAACCGCATCGTGCCGCGCGACCAGCTTGAAGCCGAGACGCGGGCGATGGCGGCGAAACTCGCCGAGCAGGGCCGTCTGGGGCTCTGGCTCACAAAGCAGGCGATCAATCATGTCGAGGATCTGCGCGGCAAGCGCACGGCGATGGACGCCGTCTTCCACATGCACCATTTCGCCCATGCGCAGAACGATCTCGTCTCCGGCAACAGCCTTGGCGGGCTCGACGGCAAGTCGATGGCGGCTGCGAACAAGAAACAGGCGAAAGACTCCTGAGAGGAAACGACGTGGCGTTCGATCCCCTGCATACGGTGCTCGTCGAGCGGCTCGGCTGCCGCTACCCGATCATCCAGACGGCGATGGGATGGATCGCGACGCCGCCGCTCGTCGCGGCGAGTTGCGAGGCGGGCGCCTTCGGCTTTCTCGGCGCCGCCGTGATGACGCCACCAGAGGTCGCCGCTTCCATCGCCGATGTGAAGCGACGGACAGCGAAGCCTTTCGGCGTCAACTTCCACATGTTTCAGCCGGGGGCCGCCGAGATCGTCGAAACGATCATCGCCAGTCGCGATCAGGTGCGCGCGGTGAGCTTCGGGCGCGGGCCCGACAAGAAGATGATCTCGCGCTTCCGGGATGCGGGGATTCTCTGCATCCCGACCGTCGGCGCGGTCAAGCATGCGCAGAAGATGGTCGAGCTCGGCGTCGACGTGGTGACGGTTCAGGGCGGCGAAGGCGGCGGGCATACGGGCTCGGTGCCGACGACGGTGCTGCTGCCGCAGGTCCTCGACGCTGTGAAGGTGCCCGTCGTCGCAGCGGGCGGTTTCAGCGACGGGCGCGGCCTGGCTGCGGCGCTGGCCTACGGCGCCGTCGGCATCGCGATGGGCACGCGCTTCCTGTTGACGAAGGAAAGCCCGGTGCCGGACGTCACCAAGGCCTTCTATCTCAAGGCGGGCACCGACAACATTCTCGTCTCGACCAAGGTCGACGGGCTTCCGCAACGCATGGTGCGCTCACCGTTGATGGATCGTATCGAACGCTCCGGTGCCTTAGGCATGTGGCTGCGCGCTTTCGAGAGCGGGCTCGCGATGAAGAAACGCACCGGAGCCTCTTGGCTCGAGATGCTGCGCGCAGCGCGGAGCATGACCTCGCATGGCGACATGACGCTTGCGCAAGCGATGATGGCGGCCTCCGCGCCGATGCTGATCCAGAAGGCGGTTGTCGAGGGCAAACCCGAAGAGGGACTGATGGCGACGGGCCTCGTCGGCGGCCGCATCGGCGATCTGCCGAGCGTCGCGACGCTCGTCGACGGCATCGTCGAGGAAGCCCATGCCCGCATCGCCGCGCTGACCGGCGCGCCTGCCCGTACTACGTCGGCTGCACAATAAGAAGGAAGACTAGATGCCGATCACGCTCGAGATACGCGGCAATACGGCAGAAATCGTTTTCGACCATCCGCCGGTCAATGCCTTCGACAGCGTGCTCTGGAACACGCTGCCGAAAGTGATCGCAAAGGCGGGCAATGATGAAAATGTCCGCTGCGTGCTGATCCGTGCGGAAGGCAAGGGCTTCTGCGGCGGTGTCGATATCAAGGAAATGCAGAAACACCCGGAGCGCATTGTCGCGCTCAATCGCGGCAACTACCTCACCTTCAAGGCGGTGCGCGATTGCGCGGTGCCGGTCGTCGTCGCAGCGCATGGCTTCGTCATCGGTGGCGGCATCGGCATCTGCGGCGCATCCGACACGATCATCGCATCCGACGATTGCTTCTTTTCGTTGCCCGAGATCGACCGCGGCGCGATGGGTGGCGCATCGCATCTGTCGCGCATGCTGCCGCTTCACAAGGTGCGCGCCGCCTTCTTCACAGGCGGCCGGATCACGGCGGAGGAAGCATGGCGGCTCG